>JBOGJZ010000355.1:0-3749 GCA_050745645.1 Terriglobia bacterium
GAACGTCCATACCGATATACTTGATGTTGTTCATCGGGTGCTCCTTTCGAGGGTGAGTTTGGTGGGTGTCACCACCAAACCGACCATACCCTCAAAGGGGCGCCCTTTCATAATGCGTGGCTACCACCTATTACTCGCCTCAGCAGGGGTGAACCGTGCAAGCTCTAACACAGTATGTCTCGTGGCTGGACTCGAGGGTACGGGCTCGGATTTACGAAATCATGATTCACGAATACGAGGTCGACAGCCTCAGCAATCCGCTCGCCTTCGCAATCAGCTCGCCTTCTCGCCAAAGGGGGAAGGGACGACTTTTCCTCATTGATCTACATCTTGCCGACTGGGTACGGCGGCCCCCAGGCCTGATTCCCGATCCAGCCCATAAGCACATTAAATGGTATGTGGATGCAGAGCGGCGGTTTGCTATCGCCCTATCAACAACGGGCCTCACGCTGGGCTGCGACGGGGACCCCGCCAGGGAACTAGATCGGCTCCATAAGAGTCGTCTTTGTGGCAAGTTGAAGTGGCGCTCATTTGACTCTCGCGGTGCAGAAATTCAATGGTTGAAAGCAGTAACCCACAGCGGTTCGCAACGGGAGTTCGAAGGTTGGGTGGACACACTTCCCGAACGCAAGCACAAGCCCGCTCGGGCGTGAGCGGGTAGCCATCGGCCAGTGTCTTCCTGACCGTGGGTTCTTGAGGCTGGGATAAAGGCCCACGGTCAATCGCAAAACGATTGACCGTGGCTACCACCACGGCCTTTGACTCAGGCGGCGCGGGAGCCTGACCTCGATCCCGGCGACGCAGGGCACCGCCGCTACCAGCTCACAAGCCGCGCGACGGCAACTCATAGCTTGCGGAGGGCTCGCCGCGTCTTAGAATCTTCAGCTCTCGCGCGGAGCGCAGCTGATAGACAGTCCCCGCCCACTCAATCTTCCGCCTGAAGATAGCGACACAAAAATTCCAAAGCATGACCCAGGGCAGCAGAGGCGCGAGCTTCCAATAGCAGGAGCCATAACGCTGCAAAAGCGCCTGCTCGCTGGGGAAAATCTCCCGCGCCACGCGCGCCCGTATTGCTCCTTTGGCCGTGCCGGCAGCTATAATCGCAGCGAGCAATGCCGCCGCTATGATCCGGATGAGACCGGGGCCTCCTGGCCAGAAAATCAAAGCCAGACCCCACACGAATGTGATTGCGTAGAGCGAGTAAAACGCCAGGCCTTTTTTCCAGTAGTCTGAAGCATAGACGCGGGTGATGACGATCTGCCGGTTGCTCCAGTCGGTAAATTCACGCCAGCTCATCTCCCCGCGCGAAGCCATCAGGCAGCGGGACGCAAAGTGGATCGCTCCTCCGGCATCGCGGACGGCGCGAGTGAGCGCGTAGTCATCGCTGACGGTCTGCTGCCAATAACGCTCCGCGACGCGAAGCCGCCGGAAGTCGTCAACGCGAATCGCCATCGAGCCGCCCCACGCGAAGTTCTGATCGTGATCGCCGAACATGCTGGCGATTGCAGTATCCCACGCGGCCCGAAAGCGAGAAGCGAAGCTCGCTCCGGGAAGATACCAGCGGAAGCCTGTGCTCACGGTCACAGAGGGATTGGCGAGCGGCGCTACTAACGCGCGCAGCCAGTCTGCGGGCGGTTGAATATCAATATCTGCGAATACCAGCGTTTCTGCCTCGGCGCCAACGGCGGAAACGCCTGCAAGCAGGTTGTTCACCTTTTCGCCGTTGCCTGGCGACTGTCCCGCGATGATTACGTTTGCCGTTGGCGCTCGCTCGCATCCCTGCTGCGAAGAGGCGACGAGGTCTGCAAGGAATCGGTAGGCGGGATCGTCTGGTGACGCCACTACGAAAACCAACTGGTAAGCTGGATAGTCTTGCCGGAGGAAATGAGCCGCGTTTCTGCGCAAATCATCATCAAGCCCCTTGCATGGAACAATCACCGCTGCGCGTGGGCAGTAATCGCCCGGCGGAGCGTGGCGGGCCCTGCGGACCAGATCGAGAAACCGGAATCCGCCTCTCAGAGACCAGAGGCTTTCCAAGAGAAGAAAAACCGCGGGAATAAAGAAAAACTTCATGAGCGTTCAGCTGATTTTGTAAGCTTAGCAGTTTTTCTTTGAGAGCATCGAGGGTGCAAGGGTGGATACTGCGTTACAACGAACGGATTTGTAGCGCAGCGTTCGTGGTCTACCGCTGCGGCTTTTCAGGGGCTTGGACAAGCCGCAGAGCCTGCCCTGAGCATAGCGAAGGGGTGCAAAGGTGGATCCTGCGCTGCACGCTCTGATTTGTAATTCTTAGTTAGGATGAAGCAGGGCGCTAAACATATAGCGCCCCGCCCGGCCGAGGAGAGGATTCAATTTCTTGATGCTGCGTCCTGGCAACTGACGCAGTACCGCGCCCAGGGGATCGCCTTCAGGCGGGCAGGCGAAATTTCCTGTCCGCACGACTCGCAAACGCCATAGCTTCCCCTTACGACGCGCTCGAGCGCCCGATCGATTTCCTTTAACATCCGGCTGCGCAAATCAGCCGTTCTCGCGGAGAGGTCCTGCGCCGCGGCCTTAACGGCGAATTCTACGGCGTCCGGACTCTGGACGTTGGCAGCCAGCGCTTCCGGCTCGCGTTTCACCTCGGCCAACAGCTCATTTCTCTTTTTTAGTAACAGTGTTCTGTACGAACCCTTGCGGATTTTCATCATCGTCGGCATTTATTTTTATCCTTAAGTTAGAGTCCTTATTAGTTCGGTCATTCTCTTTTCACCTTGACTCAGATGATCGAGGGTCCCGTAAGGTTGCGTAATTATAGTCAGGTTTAAAAATAAATACAAGCCTTTTATTTTCTGCTATTTCCGCAATGAAGCCGCTGAATGGCTTACTCATGGAAGCCCCCTAGTTTCGCCTATGGGTAAAACTCGAGGCTCTGCGCAGCGTGCATTTTGGCGTACAATCAATGGCTCGATATTTGAAGGCCATTAACGACCCAATGTGTGTCATCCTCGCTCAGGCGGAGGCCCAAGGCTTGTTCCCTGGGGATTTCCGCCCTTAATGGGCATGCCCACGGTGAGCCGCACGGGGTAGCACCGCCTATTTGGACTATGTCAGGACAGGAGATAGAAAAATGACGCTCGACCGTAAAATTGTTAATACGTTGACTGGGGTGTCCACGGCGACCATCACCACCATTTTGCTCAAAAAAGGCCTGCGCAATGTGTGGATGCGCGGCACTCGTCCGCTTCGGCCGGGCGGCCCTCGCTTGGCTGGCCGTGCGTTCACCTTGCGCTTCATCCCGGCGCGGGAGGATCTGGCTACGCCGGAATCCTGGGGATCGCCGCGCTCCACTCGGGCCGCGATTGAAGCCATGCCGGAGGGCTGCATTGCGGTAATCGATGCGATGGGAATAACCGATGCGGGCATCTTTGGCGACATCCTCTGTTCGCGCATCAAGAAGCGTGGGGTAACAGCGCTCGTGACCGATGGAGTGGTGCGCGACGTGGCGGGCGTGCTGGGCACGGGCTTGCCGGTATGGTGCCAGGGAGCCGCCGCTCCGCCGTCGGTCGCTGGCCTCACGTTCGTCAATTGGCAGGAGCCGATCGGTTGCGGCGGCGTGGCAGTGTTCCCGGATGACGTTGTCGTGGCCGATGATGACGGCGCAACGCTGATTCCTGCGGCCCTGCTCGATGAGGTGGTGGCAGTTGCTCCCGAACAAGAGCGCCTGGAGGCCTGGATTATGCAGGAAGTGGATAAAGGCGTGCCGCTGC
>JBOGJZ010000356.1:0-6609 GCA_050745645.1 Terriglobia bacterium
ACAAGCAGGAGGAGTATGTAAATCCACAGCCCGTACATGAAGTGCCAGTAGACCGCCGTGGCGTCTAGAAGTTCCCGCCGCCGGAATCCCGACGCAATTTTGCGCCCCTGGAAGACGACCGCGAGCAAAGCTGCGATGCCTCCGAGCAGGTGCAGGCCGTGGGCGGCGGTAAGGAGGTAAAAAAAGGAACTGCTGGGGTCGGTAGATAGATAAATCCCGCGCGAAATCAGTTCACGCCAAGCCACCAGTTGACCGGCAATGAAGAGCGCGCCAAGCGCCAGCGTGAGGTAGAGCCATAGCAGGAATCGCCGCGGCAGGCCGGCGCTGAGCGAGCCGCGCGAGAACTCAAGGGTGAGGCTGCTGGCCAGCAGCAGCACGCTGTTGAGATAGATGATTGGAGGGAGTTCGGTGGGCGTCCAATAACTGGTCGTTCCCTTGAGAACGACCCAGACGCTAGTCAGGGCCGCAAAAAACATGATGATGGCTAATATCGCCACCCAGACACCCGTCAGAGTAACATCTGCCGGCGCAGCCCCGCCGGAGTTCCAACCGTTTCCGTCACCGCCCCCGCCAGACTCATCGCCGCCTGGCCCGCCGCCGGACCAGCCCGTGTCTTTTTCGGGAGCTTCCTGCTCCTGGACTGGCGTTATTACAGAGGTTTCCATCCGTAGCCCACCCGCCATGAACTTACCTGGATACTGTATCGCGCCCCGCGCCGAGATTCAATCCAGCGATCTCCTGGATGGTGGCGCCAATTTGCCGTAGCGGAGGTCTGGACGTGCTGAACCTACGTAATAGGCCACCAACGTTTCGGGCCAAAAGGTCACCCTTACTTTAGCAATACGGCTGCTGGGGAAAAGGCGCTGAAGCCGCCGGGCCGAAAGCAAGCCCAGCTCCTGAATGGCGCCCTTGGGAATATGGGTTCCCAGAAGGTGGTTATACTTCCGGCGGCAACCCCTCGGCATGAACTGGATGAGCGGCAGGTGATAATGGCTCTCGAAAGGATACCAATAATTAGGAGTGGTGACGAACCAACTTTTGCCTACCCGCATGACTTCCCGCGCGAACCGGCGCTGCCGTCCCTCGCCGAGAATGTGCTCAATGACGGCGTTTGAAAACACCACATCAAAGCTCTTGTTCGGAAACGGCAGGCAACAGCCGTCGAACACGGCGTACCGAGGCAACGTGTAGTGCCGGCGCGCGCTTGTTACTTCGCGAAGGTCATAACCGCCGCCGACGATCCGGTCAGGAAACGGATAAATGTCCTCGAAGGTGTATTGCAAAAAGACCTCGCCGCTCGCGCCGATGTCGAGCACGAGGTCCTGTGGCGCCGGTTGAAACAGCGTCTGGAAGAGTTCGAATTTCCTGGCGCGGGATTTTTGGCTGAATTGCTTCAGCAGGCTGCGAAAGGCTGAATCAGGCATCGCGAACGTAAAGTCTCCACTACCAGCCGCGCACAGCCAATTGCTGCGATGGTTCCTGCGTGCCATCTTGGGTATGTTTAAACATCGTCAGTCGTAGTGCGACTCAGCCGCTCACTGTCATCACGTGCTATTCCGGAGTCGTTTTCGGGGTCTGGCTGGAAGTTGGTCTGCTCTCTGGCGCTTCTTGGCGCTAGCCACCCATTCTTTCACGATGACCGGCAACCTCTCTAGCACCTCCGAGCCAAAGAGTACTTCATCGACATACCCCATGTGCAGCATATCCAGTATCCGGCAGAGGTAGGACCGGCCCATGTTCCACCATGTATTGTAATCATCCACCATCAGATAATGTTTGACTTCCACCTTTTCGTTCTCTCTGAGTTCTTCAAGCTCCATCCCATCGAGCAAGCTCTCGTAAACGCCGTCGGCAACCCGGCTCCCAAAAGTTGTGGTGTAGTAGTACTCCTTTATTTCCCATACCGCGATTGGATTAATGGTGCTGGGAAATGCGCCATCCACGCGACGAGCAAGAGTGCGGAAGGGCACACCCTGAAATGTGATGGCTGTTAGTTCTCTCGGGTCATAGTCGCACGGCAGCCCATGAGAGTTTGCCTCTATGAGCATATTGATAATGCCGTTAAAAAAAGCCTCTCCTTTCTTCTCCCCCTTTTGCTTGTTAAGCGGCAGGGGACAGCGTGGGCGCAATCTGGCGCGGAGGTCCTTGAACGTTCTCCTTGCCTTGGAAACGTCCATGAGGTTCGTACGCACAACCTCGTTCAGCGCCTGGGCCCGGTACGCAAAATAGGCCGCTAGGTTCGCTCCAAGTTCGGTCGCTTTGCCGCCGCTGTCAACGACGTGTGAGCTCGCCAGCCCGAGATCCTTGAGCGCGCGAGTCATCCCGGAAAGTCCAGGGACCTTGATTCGCTTCGTGCCTCTCTCGGTGTAACCTATGTGCTGGCTAATGCTCCGGACGTTCGCCCAGAAAAGTTTTGGCTGGTTTAGAAACCTTGGATCGGGCTTCATTCAATAACTCGTCAAATCGCCGAACGAATTCAGCTAACGGCAGGCCGAGTGCCGCGCATATGCCTCGAAGTTCCAAGAGGTCCAGGCGTCTCTCGCCGCTTTCATACTTGCTGACAAAAGATTGTGACTGTTTCAGCTTTTCGGCTAGATCTACTTGCTTCAAACCTGCTTCAACGCGAAGCTGCCGGAGCAAAGCCCGAAGCCGGCGTTGTTCTGGGGTGCCCGTGAATCTAGACATTTGTCCTTAAAGAATTTAAGCGGCCTTGACTCGTATTCCAAATTAGAATATGCTCTTCTTCGTGGATTCGAATCCTTATGATTAAGGCTCAACAGCTTCTTCCTATCTCATTCAAAGGGCATCCGCCAGCGGCGGGGCAACTTCTCAAATGGATCGGGAACAAGCACCGCTTCGCACGAGAAATCATCTCCTACTTTCCGAAACATTTTAAAACTTATCGGGAACCGTTCGTCGGTAGCGGGGCCGTCTTAGGGACGTTATCTCCGGAGAGTGCGGTCGCGTCGGACAGCTTCCAGCCCCTCGTTGAGATTTGGCAGACGCTCCGTGATGATCCCGAAACCTTAAAGAAGTACTACGAGGAACGATGGCGCACCATGATGGGCGGAAGCAAAGTTGAGGAGTATGAGAGAATAAAGGCAAATTACAACGTGCACCCTAACGGTGCGGACCTTCTGTTTTTGAGCCGATCCTGTTACGGCGGGGTCGTCAGATTTCGGCAAGCAGACGGCTATATGTCCACTCCTTGCGGTGTGCATGATCCCATCCCGCCCACCTCATTCGCAGCTCGGGTTGACGAGTGGCATCGTCGCATCATAGGCACTGTTTTTCTTCACGAAGATTACGAAACCTCAATGGCCAGAGCAGCCTCAGGAGATCTGATTTATTGTGATCCACCTTATTCGTTCACACAGTCGATTCTCTACGGGGCCCAGTCTTTCGACCTGAGCCGTCTCTTCGAGAAAATCTCCGATTGCAAGAAGGGTGGAATCTATGTGGCCTTGAGCATCGACGGCACCAAGCGTTCAGGCAATCAAATCTGCAACATTACGATACCGGCTGACCTCTTCGAACGGGAGGTTTTTATCCGCTGCGGACGCTCAATGCTGAAGCGTTTCCAAATGAACGGCAAGACTCTTGAGGGCGAAGTGGTTCACGACCGGCTCCTGCTGACGTATTGACGGCGGTGGCTGGGACATACTGCGGGAGCGGCGGTGGGTCATTCAATACACGACTGCCAAGGCAAGCTATCTAATTCCTGGGGCAGCAAGTCCCGCGCGGAATAGGATCGCCGTGCGGGCAAGTTCTGGGATGGCGGAGGAACGTGCAGATTTTGTCGGTTACCTCCGGAGTCCAGAGAGGCTCGAGCTTTAGGGCGTTTTCGTGCAACCGGTCTTCATCCAGGTTGAAGGTTTCATAGAACAGCCGCTCTGCCAGCCGGTGGCGGCGGATCAGTTCATCGGCGCGCTGCTGTCCTCCATCCGTGAACGCGATCAGGCCGTCCTGCACGACGACTGAGCCTTCATGCGCCATCAGCAGAAAGGTGGCGCGATTGGCGATGAATTCCGGCAGACTATCCGCCGGTAGCGCCGCGCTTCCCATCTCCTCCTGTTTTCGCCAGACCGCCTGTAACAGGTTATCGACCAGAGCGCTCTCCTGCACGACGGCAGTTGAGACTTCCGTGAGCCGCCCATGATGGAGCGTCAGGCGCCGCTCCGCCATCCGCCCAATTTCCGGGTCATGAGTCACCATCAGGATCGTGTGGCCATCGCGGTGCAAATCTGTGAGCAGGCTCATCACAATGGCTTCGTTGACCTCATCCAGGTTGCCAGTCGGCTCGTCCGCCAGAATTAAGTTCGGCTGATTGATGAGGGCGCGCGCCACGCAAACCCGCTGTTGTTCGCCGCCCGAGAGCTGCGAGGGCAGGTGCCGCAGCCGGTCGCCGAGACCAACGCGCCGCAGAGCTTCTGCAGCTTCGCGTTCGTCGGCCAAACTGTGGAAGTACTGGGCGAGCATCACATTCTCAACCGCCGTCAGGTAAGGCACCAGATGAAACTGCTGGAATATAAAGCCCACCTTTTCCGCACGGAACCGCGCGAGCGCATTCTTCGAGAGCTGGGTAATTTCCTGGCCCTCGATTGAGATGCGGCCTTCGGTCGGCGTGTCCAGGCAGCCAACCATGTTGAGTAAGGTGCTCTTGCCGGAGCCGGAAGGACCCATAGCGGCCACCCATTCGCCGCGCGAGATCGAAACGGACACGTTGCTCAGCGCGCAAACGGACGCTCCGTATTGCTTCGTCAGCCCCTGGATTTCGATAAAGGGCACCGCTCAGACTCCTTTTAACGCGACGGCGGGTTGAATCCGGCGGACGATCCGTACCGGAAATAGCGTCCCCAGAATAGCCACTATGATGGTGGCGGCGAGCACGATGGGCAACACCCGCCAACTCGGGGCGAGCGTTACCTGGAAGAGGCGCATCGCCAGCTCTCGCGCAAGCCAGACGCCTAGAAAGAAACCCAATATCCCTCCAGCCGCGCCCAACACAGCGCCTTCCGTTACAAAGAGCCGCATGATTAAGGGCTCTCCCGCGCCAAGCGCTTTCATGATAGCAACGTCCTTGCGGCGTTCGATCATGATGGCCGTCATCGTTGCCGCCACGCACAACCCGATGATCACCAGGATCAGGATAGTGAGAGCCGCTGCCAAACGCCGGACCGCCCCAAGCACTCTCCCTTCGGAGTAGATGATTTGCCGCACAGGGCGCACGTCTACTTTCGGGTAGAGCGCGACCAACTGATCGACTGCTGCCCTAATCTGCCTGGCCGTCCCAGGCACATGCATCTCGACTGCGCTCACTTTGCCCGCTGCGCCTGCCATTCGCCGCAAGTCTTCGAGCGGAACGAAAACCCGGTCGTCTTCCGGCGATCCCGCGGAAATGATTGTTGAAACCCGGAACGTCGCGCTCGCCTGCTGCGCGGAAGCGGCAGACACAGGGTCGAGCCTCAGCGTTGAACCTGGCCGCAGGCCGAGAGATGCCGCCAGCCGGCCCCCCACCGCACACTCACCGGGCTTGGCGCTTGCCTGGCCCGTGACATGCCAGCTCGGATTAAGGCGCGCAAGCGCTGCAAGATCGGAGCCGGCCGCCAGCACTTCTTCGCCGTTTGGAATGCGGGGATCAGCGGGGACTTTGCTGAGCTGGGTCACGGCGTAGAGCACCGGCGTAGCCTCAAGCCCAGGGATGGCGCGCTTAAGAGCCTGCAAACGTTCGAGCGGCGGCTCATCCATCAGGCTTGACAGGCCTCCGCCGCCTGAGGAGGGTGAGCGGGGTGTTAGGATCACGTTCGGGCCGAAAGCGCGAAAGGAGTCGGTCATTTTCTGCTGTACGCCGCCGTATAAGTTCAGCAGCAGGGAACACACTGCCGCACCGATGAGGAGCGAGCCGGCGCCGAGCGCCGTCTGGGGGCGATTCACCTGAACTGAGCGCAACAGCAGCCGCCAGAAAATAGAGCGCCCGGTTTTTCTCCGCCCGGTTCGGTTATTCATTGCGCAAGGCCACAGCAGCCGTCATCTTAAGGCCACGCCCCAATGGCACGGCGCTGCCGATCAGAGTGACGACGAGGGCGAGCGCCAGCGCGCCGGGCAAAATCACCCAGTGGATGCTGACTCCGGTTCCAAACACAGCCCAAGCTAACCGCTCCGCGAGCGCCGAACCGAGCGCATAACCCGCTAAACCGCCCGCCAGCCCGACAACAGACGATTCCCCTAGGAAGATCGCCGCCACGCGCGCGTCGGTAGCTCCCAGCGCTTTCAGCAGCCCAATTTCAGCGCGGCGCTCGAGTACGTTCGCCAGCATCATGGAAGCAACTGCCAAAGCGGCGGTCAGCAGCGCCGCTGCCGCCAGTAAGCCCATCAGCAGGCCGACGCGATTCATGATCTGCCCTTCCGTTTCTGATATGCGATAGACGGGCTTCGCCGAAGATCCAGGAATGGCCTGCTGAATCTGGTAGGCCACGGTGCTCGCGTAGTTCGAGCAACTCCAGCGCTCAAACTGGGCGGAGGTCATGCGGGCCGCAGGCGTTCGGGACAGTTGGTCATCAGGCTTCGTGAGCGCGCTCACCTCCACGCGGCGCACTTTTCCTTCGAGAC
>JBOGJZ010000357.1:0-11189 GCA_050745645.1 Terriglobia bacterium
CCCTACCCGCTAAAGTGGATGGAGAACCGGTTGGTTCCGCTCTCGTACCGGGTCGAAGGCAAGATGCGCCTGAGCAAAGACAAACGGTCGGTGAAGGTGAATGAATCTTTGACGCTCGGGAGCATTCCGCCCGAGGCGTTCGAGTACCGCTTGGGTAATCGGAGCGCCCTCGAATGGATAATTGACCAGTACCAAGTGACAGAGCGTAACGGCATCCGCTCTGACCCGAACTGCCCTGACGACGAGCAGTATATTGTGCGATTAGTGGGCCAGGTGATTCGAGTGAGCCTCGAAACCGTGCGGCTGGTTGCCTCTTTGCCGCCTCTGGCGAACGCCCAAAACTCATAAATCGCGCGAACCGGGGCCAATGTGCGCGTCCGGCGGCGCTTCCTTCAGCAAGTCTTTCAGATCGAGCCGCCGCGTGTACATCGCCAATTGACCATCGGGATTGCGCGGCCACAATTCCTCTGGCCGGTCCCAGTAAAGCTCCAGGCCGTAGTCGTCCGGATCATGCAGGTAAACAGCTTCACTCACATCGTGGTCTGCCGCTCCTTCCAGCGGAATTCCCGCTGCAAAGCCTCTGTCAGCACTGCCCGCCCACAGTGGAAATCGTACCGGAAAATGGTCACCATCTATGAACAGAATTCGATGTTGTTCGGCATCCTTCACGCTGTCTCCTCCGGAAAATTATCTGGGATAGGAAGCGTCTCAACCGCGTGCTGGCAGAAAATTCACGATTTAGGTGTTTGTTGAAAAACTATATGGAATTGTCATTCTGAGCGGAGCGAAGAGTCTGCTTTCTAATCGTTGCAAGGGCTTACGAGATTCTTCGTCACCTTCGGTTCCTCAGAATGACACCCTGGACGAGTTTTTCAACAAACTCTTAGATGCAGTGCAGCCGCTGTCCAGCCTCACAGGCTCAGCACGGGGCAGACGGAGTCCCGAACGAGGGCATATGTCAGGTCCTTCAATCGCCCTATTGCTCCAGATTCCGGACTCCGCCCGATCACCAGCAGATCAATTTGGAATCTTTTGGTGCTGTCGATGATGGCTTGCTTGATTCCTCCCACAACGATGCGGACCTCGGCGTCCGTACCGGCCGAACGTTGCAGCTCATCAATGAGCCGCCGGGCTTCCTGCACTTCGACCGGTCGAACACGCGGGGCTTCATCAAACAGGACGGGCACATCGGAATCGCTACCCGAGATGATGTGAATGACCGAGAGATGGGCGTGTACGGAGCCGGCAAGTTGCCCGGCATAGCGAAGCACCCTGATCCCTTCCGCATCCATACGAATAGAGCATGCAATCTCACGATGCTCGACCGGCCTGTGCGCGATGGCTTCGGAGTGCTGCAGGGTCAGGACCGGGCAGTCTGCGTCATTCAACACTTTTGCCACCGTCGAGCCCAATAGTGTCCGCCTGAACAGCCCTCCGGAATGTGTCGGCATCGCGATCAAGTCGAATTGCTGATCCTTGGCAACTTCAGCGATCCGAGTTGCGGCGTCTCCCGACACCAGAAGCCTGGAATACTTTTCAACAGGAAACTCAACCTTCAGAAATGAGTCAAGGCGTTGTTGGGCAAGACTCCGGTGATCAGCCTCAACTTGCGGGTACGGACGGACGTAGAGCTCAAAGACGCTATAGTCAAAAGGCTCGATGACATGAAGTAGGGTGAGTTGGGCGGAGTGGAGGTCAGCAACTCTCCTGATGAATGGCGCGGCAGCCGCACAAGCAGGCGAGAAATCTACAGGAAAGAGGATTTTTTGAATGATGGCCATCGAGGCGCCTTCTCAAACTAAACACCTCTCGGCTTGAAGCCGAGGGGTTTGAAGCATCCGCCTCGCGAGGTTGTAAACCCGCAGGCTGTCTTCTTCAGGTGCCTGTTGTCGTCTCGAAGACGACTGAAAGTATTCTGAAGTTCAAAAACTCTGGCTCATGGCTTCAAAAGCGGCAGCCATATCGCCCAACTATTCTTCGCCTGAAGGCGAGGGGTTTCCACCATCCCCGATGGAGACACTAAACCTGGTCCAAAGGGCAGATTTGTCTTGGCGCTAATTCCCGCTGCGCCAACGTCCTTCGAGTCTATTCGCAGGTCTCCGGACAAGACTGTGTGACCAGGTTGTCAGGCGTATGGGGTCTGGTGTGCTTTTACCTCGCGCTGCGGGGGATTTCATTGATTGCCAGTTGCATCCAGCCGCTGCTTTACTTCTTCTTTGCTAATTGGAATTGAATCTGTCACCCAATGCCTCCTGCGATCTTAATCGGGGACAAAGCTTTCTGTCTACCTTGAGCATTTGGTTGACGTTAACCTCCCTCCTTTTATGCACACTTTAACGAGTCGCCTCTCAGATGCTTATAGATCTCATTGAGCTTGCTCCTAGCGGCCGTTTGAGAATTTGCCCTCGATCTTTTCCGTTGGACCACGTGAAGGGGAATAAGTTCCTCACCCGTTCCGGCAGCCAATTGGCGCGTCAAGCTGCTTAAGTAGTCCTGGTCTGGAGTGGGCGTGGCCGATACGAGGACCCAAGCGTAAAGTCGGGGATACAATATCTCAATGGGAAGAGAGATGGTTCAAACAGCTCTTGTATCCCGGCTACGTTGGCCGAACGCCGGCGACTCCGCGACACAACGATTTGGAGGCAAGCGCCGGCAATTTTGGCCCGCAACGTGCTTTGTGGGGAGATCAGGCAGATACAGCGCTTCGGACTATGAGGCAGGAGGAATATGAAGATTACAATCCATTCGACGCGGGGGTTAAGACCGTTTACCTTTCGTGAAGATGCGGGAGTGGCAGAGGCGGTAGAAGAGGCTGTAAGGGCTTTCGACTTTCCATCAGCTCGCCATTACGGCCTGCTTCTTTCATGCAACGCCAGCACTCCGCTTGATGCCAGCCGGACACTTGCTTCTTACGATATCCGAGATGGCGCAGTCTTGTTTCTCACCATTACCAGTTCCTGAATGTCCGGCAGAGCTTTTGGTCGCACCGCGCATTTAATTTTCCTACCTAGCGCATCGATTCGAGTGAACTTATTCCAGACAGTGCCCGGTGAGGGTAATTATACCGGCGGGATTGTCGATATTTTGGCAAAAGTGCCATCGATGTGTTTCGGTTATCGTTCCTTCGCGCCTGACAAACTAAAAATCCTTTGAGTTAATGGCTTTTTTATTAGATGGTTAGCACTCCTCGATTAGCTGCACGCGCCTTTGGTCACGGCCGTGCAATTACAGGTGTTGGCTGCAGGTCGAGTTTGAGCGCCATGAATTACGGGGCAGGCAGTCTGGTGGTCAATAGCACGATCGGGTTGAAGATCATCGAAGCAGACGTTCAGGTCGATCAGCCAGGGAACTCTCAACGTGGAAGGCAGATTAGGAGAAAACTCATGTACACCATAGCGGTCTGCATTGTTCTGACGACCATTGTTGCACTCTTCGCAGGTGTCGTGTTTGCCGCGACAGTGATCGGTGTGATTGTATCGTACGGCGTGAAACGTACTTCATCAGCTCTTCGGGCTGCTTGTCATGGGTGGATCCCAGCGATGCTTTCTGAGGCCCGATTGCTGCCAGGGCTAGCGCCGCGAAGAGCACGTTAGCGACGACCGGTGAATCGAGGGTGTCGGAGTTCCTGGCCGCAGAGAGCACGGATACGAGCATGCGGCCATGAGTCATTTATCACGGGGTAGGAGTCAATGATCACGTTAAGGAGAGTGCAAGATCCGCTGCAAACACCGTATGCCAAGCGATTTCTCATCGCGCGCCTGTGGCCGCGGGACGCCACGGGAGCTGCTTTGCGCTTTGAGGGATGGCTGAAGGATCTGGCGCCGAGTCCTGAGCTGTGCCATTGGTTTGGAGATGACTGTAGCAAATGGCAGGAATTCCGCAGGCGGTATTTCTCGGAACTGGATGCTCGTCCTGAGGCGTGGAGGATGTTACTCGAAGCGGCCCGATATAGTGTAGTGGAGTTGCTTTATAGCTCCGGCGATGCAACGCACAATAATGCTGTAGCACTGAAGGAATACCTGGAGGCAAAGCTCGCGGGCATGGCGCAGCCGGTGTGAATTGATACCACGCTACTGTTAACTTTCAGCAAAGGAGTTGCAACATGAGCACAGTGGAAGCAAAATGGCCGGTGTTTAAGGCAAAACTAGTGGGCCGCACAGAAATTGCGGAAGCGACGATGGCGTTCCGGTTTGAGCGGCCGCATGAGTGGACTTTCAAGGCCGGCCAGTTCGTAGATATTACACTGTTCAACCCGCCGGAAACTGACGCGGAAGGCAACGTCCGGGGATTCTCCATCGCAAGTGCGCCCTACGAAGACACCATTATGGTGGCGACACGGATGCGCAACACAGCCTGCAAGCGAGTGCTCCGGACCATGCCGCTCCAGACAGAGGTCCAGATCGAGGGGCCGTTCGGCGACCTTGCGCTTCACAATAACGCCAGGAAACCGGCCATTCTGCTGGCAGGGGGAATTGGCATCACACCGTTTCATAGCATTGCGCTGAGGGCGGCCCACGAAAAGCTGCCGCATCGGATCGTTTTGTTCCACTCGAATAACCGGCCGGAAGACGCTCCCTTTTTGGAAGAACTTCGCCAGCTCGAAAGGCAAAACCTGAATTACAAATACGTCCCAACTATGACGGCAATGGAGCAGTCCCAACAGCAGTGGCCAGGTGAAACAGGGATTATTGGCCCCGAGATGCTCTCGAGGCATTTAAAGGCTGCTACACCGTCCGATCCTCAAATTGCCGATGCGATTTACTACATTGCCGGGCCGCCCGGGATGGTTGCTGCCATGCGGAAGATGTTGGTTGACTGGGGAGCAGACGAAGACAACATCCGGACCGAAGAATTTGCCGGCTATTAGAATCGAAGTGTTGCTTGATGGACCACCACAGGTCACATTGACGATCAAAAGGAGGATTCAAGCATGGCAGCAAGAATCAATTACGAGAGGATAACGCCTGAGGCGATCCAGGCGATGTGGAAGGTTGAGGAATACGTTCGCAGCAGTAGTCTCGGGCGTTCGCTGCTCGAACTCGTCAGGCTGCGGGCTTCGCAAATGAACGGCTGCGCTTATTGTGTTGACATGCACACCCAGGACGCCCGCGCGGAAGGTGAAACCGAGCAGCGCCTGTATGCGGTAACGGTCTGGCGGGACACGCCGTTCTTCACAGAAAGGGAGCAGGCTGCGCTCGCATGGACAGAAGCCGTTACCTGGGTGAGTTGGGAACACGTGCCCGATGATGTCTACCATACCGCGCGCCAGCACTTTAGTGAGAAGGATCTCGTGGACCTGACGATGGCGGTGATTGCCATTAACGGCTGGAATCGCTTGTCGATCAGTTTCCGCCGTGAAGCAGGAACGTACCATCCAGGGGGAAAACGAAATGCTCCCGGGATAAAGCCAGATGCTAAGCCGGCCACGGCCGCATGATCAGGCAGAAGGGAGAACCAAAGTGTTGATGCATATTCGCGACCTTTTTAAGAATCGAGTTTCGTCATTTGCTTATCCAGCCTTTAACACCCAAAACCTCGAAACCACACTTGGGATTGTTCAGGCAGCCGAAGAAGTTGGCTCGCCGGTGATCATCGCGACCAGTGAGGGCACCGTCGGTTACGCCGGGCTCGAGACCATTGCGGCAATTGTGAGAACGGTTGCCAGCCGGTCAAAAGCGGGGATCGTTTTGCACTTTGACCATGGCAAGGATATCGGCCATCTCGAACGCGCGATCGAACTAGGATACACAAGCGTCATGATCGATCACTCGCATCTGCCTTTCGAGGAGAATGTGCGGAGCACACGTCAAGTTGTGGACTTCGCTCACCAGAAGGGTGCATGGGTGCAAGGGGAGATTGGAAGGATGAGAGGCACAGAAGACTGGGTGTCGGTGAGCGAGGCCGAGACCCTGCTCACCGATCCCGAGGATGCCTTGAAATTCTACCGCGCGACCGGCGTTGATACCCTCGCCTGTTCGGTGGGTACGGTTCATGGGATCATCAAAATGCGCGGAGGCGTGAAGCCCCACGTGGATATTTCAAGGATCGAGTCGATCCACGATTTGGTCAAGATTCCCCTCGTACTCCACGGCGCGAGCGGCGTCGATCCCGGAACGATTGCGCTTGCAATCAAAAGTGGCATCTCCATCATCAATATCGATACCGAACTCCGCCTGGCCTATACGCAGGCTTTAAGAGCGTCCCTTGAGATCTACCCGGAAGAGATTGACCCTCGCCGGATTATGAAGCCCGTTATCCAGGCCGTCAAAGGGATCGCGATGGCAAAGATCAGGCAGTTTGGAACCTGCGAGCTACCCGCCGTCGCCTGACGGCAGCACCCAGGACTTGATTCGCAGAGATGCGAGGAGAATATCATGAACAACGGAAATGGCAATCATCCCGATCATCATGCTGGGCTCGATTTATTTGACTGGAAGAGCGATGCGAGTAGCGCCATTTTGCCGCTGCCTCGTATAACGGCAGCTCCAGCAGCCGACCGCCTGGAAGGAATCCTCCGGTTGTTACTGACGGAAATGGGTGCGGATGTCAACAATGAGCATTTCCGCGATACGCCCGCGAGGGTGGCGCGGTTTTACCGCGAGTTCACGCGGGGTAATACTGCTCGTCCTGCGGAGATTCTGAAAACATTCCGCTCTCAATCAAACGCTCTGGTGGTCGTCTCGCAAATCGATTTCTTTTCGCTTTGCCCGCATCATCTGCTCGTCTATGGCGGCAAAGTCCATCTTGCTTATGTCCCCAATGGACGGATTGTCGGCGTTTCGAAGATCCCGCGCCTCGTTCACGCGCTGGCGGCGCGGCCCGTTGTTCAGGAGGCGCTGGTCGTAGATATCGCCGATGCGTTCATGTCCGTGGTCGAACCTCACGGTTGTGCCGTGAAGGCTATTGGCCATCACGATTGCGTCGCAGCGCGAGGCGTGAAGTGCCCATCCACGGTGATGACCACTGTAGTGACACGAGGAATCTTCCAAGAGAAGGAATCCCTGTGCCGGGAATTCGACCAGGCGATCACGGAGGGAGCGAATTGAATGCGCGAAACTTGACTCGGAGGCGGCGGGAGGCGTCAGCCCTTCATCTTTGTAGCGGGTCGAAGACCCTTTCTGTTCTTTCTTCCGGCTGATGACATACGGCCAAGAGGTTGATCCGCAATGAAGACATTTAAGGTTGGTGATCACGTTCAATGGAATTCTGAGGCCGGGATGGTGAGTGGAACGATCCTCAGAAAACTCACTTCGGACACGGTGATCAAAGGATATACCCATCACGCTTCCGGGGAGCGACCCCAGTACATCATCAAGAGTGATAGGGCGGACCACCTTGCAATCCACAAAGGAACAGCGCTGAATTTAATGCACGGACCGTTGAAGAAGCACAAGAGAGGCTGAAACAATGAGCGCACAACCCTTAAGCTGCGATCGATCGAGCGCGGCAGCAGCCTTAAAGTTCGTTCCCGCTCAGATTTTGATCGAACGGGGAAAAGAAATACACGGCCTGATAGCGCGCCGCGCTTATGAGCTCTTCGAGCGGCGTGACCGCGCACTAGGTTTCGACGTGGATGATTGGCGGTGGGCCGAATCAGAACTACTTTATTCGTGCCGCCACGACTTGAAAAACCTTCCTGGCGCGATTGTGCTGAAGGCGGAGTTGCCGGGCAGCTTTACCGCCGATGAACTTGAGGTTAGCATCGAGCCACGCCGCCTGATGGTGAGCGGTGAAAAGAAAGTAGATGCGATCTATGGGGATCCGAAGGGTGATCACGCGCAAAGGATGCCCGAAAGAATCTACCGAGTGCACGAGCTGCCCCTCGAGGTTGACCCATCAAAAGCCGCTGCAACCCTCAAGGGGCAAGTTCTCGAGATCGTAATGCCAAAGGTCACTAGGGCTACTCAGGTGCTGAGGCAGCAGAAAACGGCGGAACAGGGCGGATAGCCTGCACCCAAGGAGCGGCTCTGGGAGCGAGCCGTAGGGCGCGAAGAGAGGGTGGGCAGACTGCGACGATCCTTTGGGCGCATTCTGCAGTCCATAGAAAAATGGAGTCGATCTATGAAACCACAACACGTTCGGATGTATACCAGAATCGGCTGTGAAGATTCTGATGCTGCCCGGGAATTTTTAAAGAGCCATCACATACATTTTGAAGAAGTTAATATCGATCAGAACCCGGAGGCGCTCCAATTTGTCATGAACGTCAACGAAGGCAAGCGGCGAACGCCCACCTTCGACGTCGACAGGCGCACATTCCACTGCTCCCAGTTCGATCCTCAAAAGCTCGCTCGAGAGCTTGGCTTGGATCTTGGGGATAGACCGAAGGTGGCCAGCCTCGAAGGGCGAAGGGAGTGAATGAGGTGCGGTGCGCCTCTGAGTGTTGTTGGTTTCGTGAGTCGCCGCCGGCCATTCGAAGATATGAAGTGTTTTTTAATCGTAGCTCGTGAAAGATAACTGAGGATTGAATGGCTGTCGAATTCGAAGGGAAGGTCGCGTTGGTGACTGGCGGCGCCCGCGGAATCGGTTTTGACATTGCTGGGCGCCTGGTCCGGGAGGGCGCGAGCGTCTTTATTTGTGGCCGTGATCCGGGCAGCTTGGAGTTAGCACTCGGCCGCCTGCGCAATCTGGAAGGTGATGCCCGCGCGGACGGTGCTGTCGCCGATGTGCGGCGTTATTCTGATTGCCGGAGCGCTATTCACCGTGCTGCCGAACGTTTCGGCCGGCTCGACATTCTGGTGAACAACGCCGGCATCGGCATTCTCAAGCCCGTGGATCAGCTCACGCCCGAAGAATGGGACGCGACGATTCAGACCAATCTTTCGGGCGTGTTCTATTGCTGCCGCGAAGCCGTGCCTATCATGCGCGGGCACGGGGGCGGCCACATCTTCAATA
Source organism: Terriglobia bacterium (assembly GCA_050745645.1). Classification (GTDB taxonomy): domain Bacteria; phylum Acidobacteriota; class Terriglobia; order UBA7540; family UBA7540; genus RH2-MAG17b. Next base: position 8,896 of record JBOGJZ010000357.1, read on the forward strand.
TCTCGAGCCTCCTGGCCGTCCATCCAATTGCGGCAGGTGCTGCCTACAATGCCTCCAAATTCGGGCTGAACGGCTTTAGTGAAGCGATGATGCAGGACGTTCGCTATGACGGCATCCGCGTTACGATTATCATGCCCGGAAGCGTGGCCACTGATTTCGCGGGTTCGCCCGGCAGCGGCCTCCATGAGCCCTGGAAGTTGTCAGGTGCTGACATTGCGCGTGCGGTAATCGACCTTTACTGCTACCCCGGCCATGCTCTCGTCAGTCGAATCGAGATCCGCCCATCGCAGCCTCCACGGAAGAAGTAGCAAGACAAACCTATGAGGTGAAGGTCAAGTGGCTGCATCGGTGCTCGCGGAAGATTGTCAGAGATTTGGCAGAGGTTCAGTCCAACAGAGGCGTGGCGATGTATACTGAACGCTTCTGAAACAGACATTCCTCTAAGGAAGTTGACGAGGATCCAAATGAGCGCTGCCGAGTGTGAGTCTGTTCGTGTGACCCGCCGCCTCGCCGCACCCCCGGAGCGAGTTTTCGAATCCTGGGTCAATCCTGCGTTCCTCCGGCGTTGGCTGGCGCCAATCGCCGAGGTCGAGGCGCGAGTCGGTGGCCGCTTCCGCCTTGAAGTGTCGAAACCGGAAGGCGCTCATGTGGTCAGTGGAAAATATCGGGAATTTCTTCGCAGTCAGCGCCTCGTTATGACGTGGGTTTATGAGGGCCCAATGGCTCCGGCTGGGAAGATAGAGACGCTACTGACAGTCGAATTTCGCAAAGACGGACCGAACACCGAAATCAGCTTGTATCACAATGGTCTGACAAATCCCGTATACCTCGAGACCATTCGCCGCGGCGCATGGGCCAAAGCTCTGGATGAACTGGAGGTGGTTCTGGCCGGCCGCGCTGCAGGTGAAAGGTCGTCTAAACCGGCCTGAACTTCACGGATCACTCACTGCTTCCACAGTTTGAAGGGACTGGCCGCGTCTTTCGAGCAGCCGCAGCCCGATGGCGGCGGTTGAGAAGCCGGAGCGGCTTCCACGCGCCTTGCCCACAGCGGGTAGTCAAGCCCGGCAAGGCGATTGATCACAATTCCCTGTCCCACCAGCAATGCCACAGCGATTTCGATGATCAATAGATAAAACGGCTTGGTGACGACACCCAGCGAAACGATCAGAGTGGTGGCGCCGGCCGGCGGGTGAGCCGCCTTTAGCAGGATCATCAGGCCGGCCGTAAGAGCGAGCGACAGCGCAGCAGCCATGATTCGCCGCGAGTCTACGCTTGTTCCGATGGCAGAGGGGGCATGATGAAGCCCCACAAGCAAGAGCGACGCATAGCCGCACAGGATGCCGATAGCGTGGCCGTAGAGGGTATGGCGGGGTGAGGCCGTCGGAGAAAGCGGTGTGTAAAAGAGAAGGATTGCTGTCGGGCCAAGCGAGGGAAACACAAAAGGGGTATGGGAAGCCATCGCGACTCCGGCAAGAATCCCTATCGTGATGAAGCCATTGATAAACATGAAGAGCGCCCATATGGGGCGCTCCGGAAAGCGGCCAAGCAAGTCTGTGAGCCGAAGCCGCGCGATGACTCCACGAACTACCGCAGGGTCAAGGAGCGCCAGCCGCGGCGGATGTTTCGAGCTTGGTTCAGCCATAGCGTCGCCTCAACGGCCGGCTCATGCGTTGCGAAGGGTTCTTGCCACAGAAACCACTTCCTCCAGCTTGGCAATGGCTTCTTCCACCGTCCGCGTCTTTAGGCCGCAATCCGGGTCAACCCACACATTCTCCCGAGGCAGAACTTCAAGGCCTTTCTTCAAACGCTCCTCGACCACTCGCCGGTCTTCGACCACGTGGGAGTGAACATCGACCACGCCGTAGCTGATGTCCTTGGTGAAGGCGGATTTCTTGAAGAGCGCCAGCATGTCAAGCCTGCTGTTCGACATTTCGAGGTCAAAGTTGTCGACGGCGAGACCAAGCATCCCGGGATATATGCTTGCAAAGTCCCCATAACAGATGTGGGTAATGAAGTAGGCGGCAAAATCTCGGGTTGTCATCTGCATGGCTTCTATCGCCAGCGGCAATTCGTCCGGTCGCACAGAGACTGCCGGCTCGTCAATCTGAATGATCTTGCACCCCGCGTGGATCAGGGCTTCGACCTCCTTGCGGATTTCGGCGGCCAGCGCCAGGCATGCGTCGCGCCGCGCCGGATAAAATTCATTGAAGGACCAGTCCATGAGGGTATAGGCTCCGGTCAACATGCCTTTGACCGGCTTTGAGGTCAGCCGTTGCGCGTACTGCCACCACTCC
>JBOGJZ010000358.1:0-3647 GCA_050745645.1 Terriglobia bacterium
GATTACAAAGCGCCTGATAAGTTGACCACAGGTTCTCCTAGCGACACGCTCTGCTGTCTGGTACCAGAAGTCTACGTTACGTTGGTGGCCGGTGTCGTTGACCCGTTGTCTGTGGTTGCCAACAACAGCGTGATTGTGGTGGTTCCCAAGAAGTATAGCGCCTATTGCTTAGCGGGCATCATCAATTCCAGGATATCTCGCTATTTTTCATTTCATACGTCGAGGGCCGCCATTCTCCTCAGGCGGCGAACGACCTGGTATCCACGGGCAATCAAGGCGCTGAGGATGCCACGCCTGTCAGCCTCAATGGCGAGAAAGCTTCATGCGCTCTCGTTCGACGCGAGCGAGCTATCAAGCAGCATTCTTGAAAGTGAAGTGGAAGCCTACGCCGCCGAAGTCTCGGAAATCAGCGGGATGATGAAGGCTGGCTTTCTTGGTTTGCAAGTTCCCATCCGAGATAAGGCCCTTGACCGCGAGGATTTGGCCGCCATAGAGATTGCGGGTTGTGAGCTCGCGGTCGGCGGCCAAACCCTGCGAGCCCAATCGCCGGACATCCTGGTGCTGGCTCGGACAGCCCTCCTCGCCACCGATCAAGAGGAATTCACAGCCGACGATATCGAAAGCATTCTATTGCCCGCGGACGCCAGTAAGCGCCGCGAGATTGCCGCGAAGATTCGCAGTTTTGCCGGCGATCTGAAGACAACACAGGACCGGGTACTGGCCATCATGGAAGAAATTGACGAAATCGTTGCGGAAGGCCTCGGTCTGACCGCAGCCGAGCACGAAACTATCCGTAAGCGCTGCCAGGAATTCCCGCTCTCCGTCACGGTTGAGCGCCCTCGCTTTGCCTGGAGCCCTGACCGCAAACGCCAGGCGCGCCGCACCTACCGGCCGGGCGAGCGCTTTAAGTGATACTCTCTCAGAGCAGTACATACGTTAATTTTTGAGGGTCGCGGTTTACATTGTACGAAGTACCTTCAACTCTGCCTGACCAGGATTCTGACGCAGCCTGGGTGGATCATGCCGAACCGCTCCGAGGTATAAGCCTCGCCAGCTCACCTTGACACGGTTATCTTGAGCACCTATCATTCCAAGAGAGGCGCAATGTGTTTGGCGGCGTAGAAGAAATTGGCTTAATCCTGTTTGTAGCTTTTTTGCTATTCGGGCCTAAGAAGCTGCCTGAGATCGCCCGCATATTGGGAAAGGGACTCGGAGAACTGCGCCGCGCTCGCAACGAGCTGAGGTTTTCTTTAGAGGAAGAAGTCAGGAAGCTTGAATTAGACCGGCACCACTTGGCGGAGGATGTCAGCAAGACTTTGGACATTGACCGGTACGACGTAGAAGCTCCAGCCGAGTCGGTCCCCGCTTATGGCTACGACCGTCCCGTCCCCACCCACGAAGAACCCAAACCCTGAGGAAGAACTCAACGGCAAGCAGATGTCGTTCCTCGAGCATCTCGAGGAGTTGCGCCAACGGCTGATGCGGTGCATTATCGCGCTTGCGATTTCATCCGCTGTTTGTTTCTACTTTTCTGATCAGATTTACGGATTTCTGGCGCGCCCTTTGACGGAAGCGCTCACCGCGCTGCACTTATCCAATAAGCTGGTCTACACCAACCCGGTTGACCCTTTCAACCTCTACATCAAGCTCTCCATCGTGGCAGGAGTATTTTTGGCATGTCCTTATATCCTCTGGCAGATTTGGCTGTTCATTTCCCCCGGCCTTTACAAGCACGAGAAGCGCTACGTGTGGCCATTCATCACTCTCACGAGCGGCTTATTCATCGGAGGCGGGGCATTCGCTTATAAGCTTGCCTTTCCGGCGGCCCTGGAATTTCTCCTCAGGTTCGGCCAGCGGTTTCAGCCCATGGTGACGATCAACGAGTATTGGGATCTTGCGATTCAGGTAATCGTGGCGGTTGGGTTGATTTTCGAGCTCCCGGTGGTCATTATGCTGCTCTCCTTTTTCGGCATCGTGACGCCCCGGTTCTTGTGGAAAAACGTCCGCTATGCGATTTTGCTTACGGCCGTTGCGGCCGCGGCGATTATCCCGTCGAATGACCTGGCTTCCATCTTTATTGTTTGGATTCCCCTGATGGCGTTGTACCTGCTGAGCATCCTGCTTTCCTGGTTGGTCTGGCAGAGGCGGAAGAAGAAAGTCCAGGCCGTCTGAGTTACGCCTTTCCGATTTATATCATGCATAAGGGTTCGCAAAGCAAAGAGGCATTGATTGCCGTTTTTCTGCTGGCGGCATTGGGTAGTGCGGCACCTTTGCGGGCGCAATCGCCCATGGACTTCAGCGGGCAGCGGGCTTTTGAAGATATCCGGCATCTGGTGGCTTTCGGCCCACGGCCTCCTGGCTCTGCGGCGCTGGCCGCGAGCCGCCGCTGGATTATACGCCAACTGCAGGTGTCTGGCGCCCGGGTGGAGACGGATCCCTTTGTTGCTTCCACGCCCGTCGGGGACATCGATATGACTAATATCATCGCCAAGATTCCAGGATCGCAGCGCCCGGTCATCATGCTGGCAGGACATTACGATACCAAGCTGTTCACGAATTTCCGTTTTGTCGGAGCTAACGACGGAGGCTCCAGCGCGGCCTTCTTGCTTGAAATGGCACGCGTGCTCGGAAGGCGGAAGAATCCCTATACGATATGGCTGGTTTTTTTTGACGGGGAGGAGGCGCTTAAGTCCTGGTCTTCGACCGACAGCCTTTACGGTAGCCGCCAGTTTGTCGGCAAGCTTGCCACCGAAGGCGAACTCAGCCGCATCAAGGCGATGATTTTAGTCGATATGGTCGCGGACGTAAATCTGGACATCCGCCGGGATTACAACTCCACTCCCTGGCTCAGCGATCTGCTATTCCACACCGCGGACCGCCTCGGCTATGCGCGCTACTTCCTAGGGAATCAACTCACCGCCATCGATGACGATCACGTGCCTTTCGTGAATGCGGGCGTTCCCGCCGTGGACGTGATCGATCTGGATTATGGACCGCACAACAGCTATTGGCACACTGCGCAGGACACGCTCGATAAGTGCAGCCCGCAAAGCCTGCAAATCGTGGGCCGCGTAGTGACCGCCATGCTCAAAATCCTCGAATATCCTCCCCGTCTCCGGTAAAACCACCCGGCGGTTGCAATCAAGACAAAAACCGCACCCCGGCACGAGGCTGGGGTCAAGAGTCTCGAATGCTGGAGATGTGATATTGTATTGCGCAACCGGTGAGCATCTCTTGCGGCGCCGGGCACTCCAAAACATTCAGAGGAGGATATTCTCGATGAACAAGACGCTGACGTTGAGCTTGATTGCCGTGCTGGCCGTTTCGCCGCTCGCCTTCGGTCAGAAAACCGGCAAGAACTCTGTGAACAGCAAGCTGGAGCAAGAGCTTTGGAAAGTCGATCAGCAATGGCTCGAGTCCGCCAGAAATAAAAAGCTGGACGTCTTGCAGGAACTGTGGACAAGCCAGTTTTTTGAAATCAATAGTGGCGGAACGGTTCCCGATAAGACGGAGCAACTGGACCGCCTGAGAAACAGAGAGGTGAAGCCCGACCGCGGAGCATTCCCATCTGATTTCAAGCTGCGAGCCGTCTACGGAAATTTCGCCTTGGCGACGGATCATACAACACTAAAAGGGTCGTTCTTAAA
>JBOGJZ010000359.1:0-9040 GCA_050745645.1 Terriglobia bacterium
CGGAGCTCGAACGCTCTGAAATACTCCGCCGCCATGAGCAGAGCCTGCTGCATTTTCTGATGCCGGACGGCACCCTGCAGGAGCGGAAAATCAGCGGCATCTATTTCCTCGGACGCGCGGGCTACGAGCTGCTGGACCGATTGTTCGCTCAAATTCAGCCGGACTGCATGGATCATCAGTTTGTGGTTTATTGACAAGGTAGCCGCGGCACAGTTTTTGTGCCGTGGGTTTCTCAGCCCCGGCAAGAGGCTCCTCTTGCCCGCGCGAGCCAGTCTGATGTATATCTAATGTAGATACATCAAGGAGATAGAAGCAATGGCAACGACGCAGCTTGGAAAGTGGGGGAACAGCCTGGCGTTACGCATCCCGAAAGCTTTGGCCGAAGACGCTCAGTTGCGCGAAGGTGAACCTGTGACCGTCACCATCGCGAGCGAGGGCGGATTGATCGTCAAGACCGCACGCCGCAAGCACCGGCTTGAGCAGCTCGTTTCCCGCATCACCGTGAAAAACCGGCACGAAGAAACGGACTGGGGCGAGACTCAAGGCAAGGAGATATGGTGAAGCGCGCATGGGCGCCTGGCGCAGGCGACATGATGTGGCTTGCTTTCGATCCACAGGCAGGGCGCGAGCAAGCGAGGCGCAGACCGGCGGTAGTCCTATCCCCTTCCCAGTACAACCGGAAGAGTGGACTAGCGCTGGTATGCCCGGTTACCAGCCACGCAAAAGGCTACCCCTTCGAGGTGGCGTTGCCTCCTGGCATTGCCATCACAGGCGTCATACTGGCCGATCACCTTAAGAGTGTGGACTGGAGAGTGCGGCGCGCCGAACCCCTGGGGCGTCTTCCTGCAGATGTGCTGAGAGAAGTACTCGACCGATTAGCTCCGCTCCTTGGCTTTTAGGGATATTTACTTGACGCCACCGACCCCAACCTGTAGTGTTCCAGGCGGTGTCGCAATCCGAGTCAAACCACAACCTATTGGGCTTGGTGGCGTGAAGTAAATATCCCTATTGGCTTTTGATGAGGCTGCGGCTGCCATCTCGTCAGGATCGAGCACCGGCTTGACGCGGATTACTCAGAACACCGGCTGGTGTACCGGGCCGGTGAGTATCGAATCGATTTCCTCCAGGCACGCTACCACTACTGAAGCCATTGATGTAAGTTCCCCAGTAGTGCAGCCCTTTTCGAACCGGTATTGAATGAGGTAGAAATGTACGCGGCGAGAAAAACCGCTCGCCGTGTCTACCACTCGCCTACGCGCGAACCCAAAGCAGAGTTGCTGCACACTTCTGGTTGACAATGCCTGCCTCTCTGCGGTAATTAATAGAACTTGTCTGGTGCACGTCAGAGTTATTTGGGAAGCCGGTGAAAGTCCGGCACGGCCCCGCCACTGTGAGCGCGGAGCGCCGGGACGCAAAGGCCACTGGAGGCTAACTTCCGGGAAGGCAGTCCCAGCGCAATGAGGCGCGAGTCAGGAGACCGGCCAGACACCCGCTGCTGGTTCGCTCGGCTTCGAAGGAGAGCCGATGACCATTCAATGAATCGCCCAATTCGCATTCTCGATATTCGCAGCTGACGCGGGGCGGTGTCCGCAGCCGAACTCGCGGCCGCGGCGTCAATCCGCGATCGCCACGAACAACGAGTTTTCTGACCTATAAGCGGGTTGCTGAAAAAAATCCCATACTGTCATGCAGAGCCGAGCGGCCTGTCCCGGCGAAGTCGGGAAGCATCTTCTTGTCGTATTAACAAGGGAAAAAACTTAGATTCTTCTCTTCGCTCAGAATGACACACTCCAAACTCTTTTTCAGCAACTTGTGAGAGTTGTAAGCAACAACCGGCGGGATGAACGGGAAGCGCGGTGAAAATCCGCCACTGCCCCGCAACTGTAAGCGGCGAATCCGCCTGCTGACGGCCACTGCCCGTGAGGGTGGGAAGGCGCAGGCGCTGAGTAACACGTCGCGAGCCAGGAGACCGGTCCCGCCGGCACTTCACCCCAGTCCGCTCTTCCGAGGGCGAAGGAGGACACGATGCGAGCTATAGCCGGCCATCGGGCAAAGGCCCTGTGGTTTCTCACCACTTTTTTATTTTTCTTTACAATCCAAGCGCATACCGCAGCAGCCGCCACGGTCAGCGGCCACGTGGTTGATCCATTAGGGGCAGCCGTTTCCGGCGCTGAAGTCGCGCTGGTTCGCAATGGCGCAAAGGTGGCGCGCGTACGCACGGACAGCGATGGCGTTTTCACTTTTCAAGGCGTGGCGCCCGGTCGATATCGCGTACGCGTGAGGGCTCAGGGATTTACTCCGGCTGACATCGGGCCCATCCGTGCGCGCAGCGAAGCCATTGCCAGCGTTGAGGTGCAGATGCGAATAGGGCCGCTACGCCAGCAGATCGTGGTTTCGGCCACAGGGCGGGCAACTCCAAAATCGCAGGTAGGCGCCACAGTCAGCGTGCTCGGCCCCGAAGAGCTGCAGTCGATTAACAAGCTGGACGTGCTGGACGCTCTGCGCCTCATCCCCGGCGTGGAAGTTATGCAACAAGGCGAGCGCGGCGGCGTGGGCTCCGTGTTTGTGCGCGGCGGGAACGCCGACTTCAACAAAGTGCTGCTGGACGGAATAGCGATCAATGACATCGGAGGCCAGCTAGACTTCGCCAATCTGGCTGCGAGTGGCGTAGATCAACTGGAGATTTTTCGCGGCCCGAACAGCATCTTATATGGCAGCGATGCTCTGGCCGGCGTGATCCTCGTAACCACCCGCCGCGGCTCGACGCCCACACCACAGTTCACCTATTCAGCCGATGGCGGCAATTTCGATACGCTGCGGCAGGAAGCATCGGTCGGCGGCGCCTTTCGCCAATTCGATTACTATTCCAGCTTCATGCGCTTCGATACTCAGAACAGCTTGCCAAACAGCTCCTTTCACAATGGCACTTACACTGGGAATTTCGGCTGGCAGCCCACCGCGACCACCAGCCTGCGCCTCGTCGTTCATCACGACGCAACCGGGTTAGGCTCAGCCGGGCCGCTCAACTTCTACGGCATCGCCGATGACTCATTCCAGCGGGCGCAGGATACCGATTTAGGGCTGACTGTTCAGAATCAAACCACCAGCCGCTGGCACAACACGTTGCGCCTTGCCTCCGCCCACATCCACTATTTCTTCGACAACCCATCCCCTACTGGAATCCCCTCCAATGCTTCGGGTTTCGGAACGAATTATTTGGGGCAGCCGGTAACGATTTGCGGCGCGAATGGCTATTGCACATCCGGTCAGGCGATTCTGGATTTCGGCGGCTCTTACCCGATGCCGTATAACTCCAAAACCACGGTGCAGACGGTTGGCTGGCAGTCAGACTATGCCTTCCGTCCGAATGCCGGCCTCACAGGAGGGTTCGACTACATCCACGAGGATGGGTTTATCCAGCCCTCGGGAGCGCTGCAGACAACAGACCGCCGCAACAATTACGACTATTTCCTCGAAGGGCACGGCGGCTACGGCCGCGCGTTTGCTACGGCGGGAGTGGGATTTGAAGACAACGCCATCTTCGGCTTCGCGGTCACGCCGCGCGTTTCACTTGCCTACTATCTCCGGCAACCCGCCGCCTCGCGCTGGCTGGGACAAACTAAGGCGCGGCTCAACTTCGGAACGGGCATCAAGGAACCGAGCATCTCAGACTGGGGATCTTCCCTGTACAATCTCCTTTCCAGCCTCCCTGGCGGCCAGGCTCTGATTGCCCGCTACGCTGTCTCGCCTGCAGGCGCGGAACGCAGTCAAAGTTTTGATTTCGGAGTGGACCAAGGACTATGGCATGAGCGGGCGCTGCTGGGCGTGACGCTGTTCCACGCGCGCTATTACGACCTTATCGACTTTGTTCCGCAAACAGCATTGCCTGGATTGGGCGTTCCAGAAGCCGTTGCTGCTGCCGTCCCTTTTGGCGCCGACATCAACTCGGATTCCTATCGCAGCCAAGGCGCGGAAGCCGATCTTGAGATCAGCCTGACAGGAAACCTGATGCTGAAAGTCGACTATACTTACCTTGATTCTTTGGTGACGCGCTCATTCAGCAGCAGCGCGCTGTTCCCGGCAGTTAATCCGGCATTCCCCGGCATTGCCATTGGAGCCTACGCGCCGCTCGTTGGCGGCCGTCCGTTTCGCCGTCCTCCGCACTCGGGCGGCTTCACGCTGACTTACTCACGGAGCCGTTTCGGGCTGAACTTGAATGGATATCTTGTCAGCCGCTCAGACGATAGCACGTACCTTTCAGACGCGTTTTTCGGAAATACGATGCTGCTTCCCAACCGCGACCTATTAGCCGGTTACCAGCTCATAGATTTCAACGGTTGGTACAACGTCCATCGCGGCGTCACCCTCTACACGGAGATGAGCAACGTCTTGAACGAGCGGTATCAAACACCGTTCGGATACCCGGCTCTACCGTTCACGTTCAGGAGCGGAGTGCGCTTCACACTGGGCGGCGGACGGTGATGAATTCGGTAGAAGGGGATCTACGAGTCTGTGTAGCAACTGCATTTGTAGCGCAGCATTCGTCTTATAACGCTGCGGTTTTCCGGATGAAACGCCGTAGAGCCTGCCCTGAGCGTAGCGAAGGGGCTGAAAGCAAGCCCTGCGCTACAAGGGAAGGGTCTGCAGGGTGAATGATTTCCGGCTTTGGCGGAAGCGTGTCACGAACTGCCCAAGCATTGCGCGGAAGAGACAGACAAATGAAGAGTGCAGGTTTCTATGGATAAGTTTGCTTTCGCACCATCACGTCGAAAATGGCCGCAACGCCTCTCAACCGTCGTGCTTCTGTTGCTGACGATAGCTTTTCTAGCTCCCAGCGCCGTCGCACAGCAGGCAATCAGGACTGGACCGAAACCCGGCGCGGCGATTCCTGCGTTCCGGGCGTCGGACCAGAAGGGGCAGATGAGAAATCTGAAGAGCATCATGGGGCCGAAAGGAGCGCTACTCGTTTTCTTCCGTTCGGCCGACTGGTGACCCTATTGTAAAGGCCAGCTCGTGGAGCTGGAACGGCATCTGCCAAACATCCGCGCGCATGGGCTGGGACTGGCTGCCATCAGCTATGACAGCGTGGCCATCCTCAAGAATTTCTCTGACCGGCAGCACATTACCTTCCCGCTGCTGTCTGATCCCGGCTCAAAGATCATTCGCGCGTTTGGCATCTTGAATGAGACTGTCCCGCCGGATTCCAGAGGTTACGGAATTCCCTATCCGGGCGCGTACCTTCTCGATCCGAGCGGCAGGGTGATAGCCAAGTTTTTCGAAAACGATTACAAGCAGCGCGCGCCCGCGCTTGAGATGCTGGAGGAGACGGGCGCCGTCCTCCGCATTCCTCGTGCTACGGTTCATGCTGAACAGCTCCGGCTGTTTTCGTCGGCCAGTGATGAAATCGTCCAGCCCTACAAGAAAGTAGCCCTTTTTCTGGACGTGAGCTTGGCTCCGAAGATGCACGTTTACGCGCCGGGGGTGAAAGGCTACATTCCAATTGATTGGAAAATGGCCGCGACTCCTGCTGCGCAATTCTATCCGGTCAGCTACCCCGCGTCTCAAATGCTGCGCCTCGCGGTCATCAAGGAAACTGTGCCTGTGTATCGCGGCCGCTTCAGGCTGGCCGAGGACGTGGTTTTCGGCTCGGAGGCCGGCGTGAAACCGCTGGTGAACGCACATCACGACTTGACTCTGACGGGTTCGCTACGCTATCAGGCTTGCGATGATCACCAATGTTACCTACCTCAGACCGTGCCGCTCAAGTGGACGTTTCATTATCAGGGTCTGGACCGTCAGCGCGCGCCGCTCGGCATCCAGCACAAGGGTAAACTTTAGGGCAGGTGGGTGGTGGTCCCCTCCGGCCAGCCGTATTTTCCAATGAGTGGAACAAACTGGCAGAGGCTGATGTCTTCTATAAAGGTTTTGCCGGCCCTCTTGCAAATCAATTGCAACCGTTGGCCGTTAAGCGGCCCCACTGGAATCACCAGCCGGCCGTCTTCCGCCAACTGCTCGATCAGCGCCGGAGGCGGCTGAGGAGATGCCGCCGTGACGAGGATTGCCCGATAGGGAGCTGCCGCTATGTACCCTTCGCTTCCGTCGGCGCAGATGATTTCCACATTACCGTAACCCAGCCGCGCCAGTCTCGCCCGCGCCCTATCAGCAAGGCTTGGGTTGCGCTCCACCGAATAAACCTGCGCCCCGAGGAACGCGAGGACCGCCGCCTGGTAGCCGGAGCCGCCTCCCACCTCAAGCACTCTGTCGCCAGACTGCACGCGCGCCGCCTCAGTCATTGCGGCCACGATGTAAGGTTGCGAGATGGTTTCAACATCGCCAATGGGCAGAGCGCCATCTTCATAAGCGCGCTCCAGGAATTTCGTGGGAACAAATTCGTGGCGGGGAACGTTCCGCATCGCATTCAGCACGCCCTCGTCGTAAATACCGCGCCGCCGGATTTGTATTTCCGTCATGCGCCGGCGTTCGGCTTCAAACGGCTTTATGGCTTCCATATTGGCAACTCGGAGGGTTAAGTAGACAGTTTCATTATAGACCTCATAAAAATGGCGGTCCACGCGCCGTCAGGGTCCCGTCAAAGTCACGATTGATCCTCTTGTAGCGCTGCGCTCGCCTTGTAGCGCTGCGGTTTTTCCTCCGGATGAAACGCCGCAGAGCCGAAAAGAAACGGTAGCCACAGCCAATCGCATTTTGATTGACCGTGGGTTGTTGTTATCACAATCAAACAAAAGCCCACGGTCAGAAAAACATTGACCGTGGCTACCGCAACAAAGGGAGGAGTCTGCAGGGCGAATGATTTCCGGCTTGGACTAAACCCTCCGCGCCGTATCGCGCAATCCTGTAATTAACACGACAGGCAGATGGAGGAAGAGAGAAAGAAAATAGTCTCATTCATCTCCTTCGTCTCGCCTCATAGTGTTATCTTGATGCTGGTTGGGTTCGCCTAAGGCGCGCGGCTTGGCGTAGGAGCGCTGCTGACGGGACCTCGGTTCTCTCACGCCGGGTAATATGGTCATTTTCATTCTTTGCGGGTCTCGCCAGGCGGCATGAGCAACCCCTGCTAGAAAGGTTTCGTCTTGTTCTCAGAAATTCAAAATGCTGTTCGCCGGCGATTTGTGGAGGCCGTTCAATCGCTCTTCAGCGTAGAAGCGGACTCGCCGGTTTTGGCCACTCCTCCATCTCCCGAGATGGGGGAAATCTCGATCACTTCCTGCTTCGACCTGGCAAAGCGGCTCCGCCAGCCGCCCCGCAAAATCGCGGAGCAGATCGCCGCTCGCTTGCTGCCGTTGGACGGCGTAGAACGGGTGAGCATCGCGGGGCCCGGCTACATCAACCTGCATCTGGACCGGCCTCGCTTGGCGGCAAGCCTCTTGCCGCTACGTCTAAATGCTGCGGTGGCTTCATCAGCTCCAGCGCGGGCAGCATCTGACCACAAGATTCTTGTCGAGCACACCAGCATCAACCCCAACAAGGCGGCTCACATTGGCCACCTTCGCAATGCGGTGCTCGGCGACACGCTGGCTCGCCTGCTGCGCTTTCGCGGCTTCCCTGTGGAGGTGCAAAACTATATCGATAACACCGGCGTTCAGGTGGCCGACGTAGTCGTCGGGTTCACCCATCTCGAAAAGGGGTCCATTGAAGATGTTCGCGCGCTTATCCCGGAATCATCGTCCGGGCGGTTTGATTACCTCTGCTGGAATCTTTATGCCAGGGTTTCTCAGCACTACCAGACGCATCCGGAAGCGCTCGCGCTGCGCCACGAGACCCTCAAAGCCATCGAGGAGGGCGCCGGAGAAGCGGCAGCCATGGCCGAGATGATTTCAACCGCCATTGTCCGGTTTCATCTCGCAACCATGCTGCGTCTGAACATCCGCTATGACCTGCTGGTCCAAGAAAGCGAAATTCTGCGCCTTGATTTCTGGAAATCAGCGTTTGAGCTGATGAAGAAGAAAGAAGCGGTCCGGCTGGAGGAAACCGGCAAAAACCGCGGCTGCTGGGTGATGAGCCTGGCAGATGAAACAACCCCCGGCCAGCAAGCCTCTGAAGACGCAGAGGAGGACGTTAAAATCATCGTCCGCTCGAACGGCACGGTTACCTATGTAGGCAAAGACATTGCCTATCATCTATGGAAGTTCGCGCTTCTCGGCAAGGATTTCGGGTACCAGCGCTTCTACCGTTACCCGGACGGCGAAGAGCTCTGGCGCACCGCAGTTAGCGGCGAGCCCGGAGCGCCGCCGTTCGGAAATGGCGCGGAGACTTACGCCGTCATTGACACCCGCCAGTCTTATTTGCAAGACGTTGTCCGCCGGTCTTTCCTCGGTCTCGGATATTCCAGGGAGGCTGCCGGCCTTCACCACTTTGCCTATGAAGTGGTGGGCCTTTCGCCCGGCTGCGCCGTGGAGTTGGGGATGGAAGTGAGCGAAGACGACCGCCGCAGGGGCTACGTCGAAGTCTCAGGGCGCAAAGGACTAGGCATTAAAGCCGATGACCTTATCGATGCCCTCATGGACCATGCGCTCAAGGAGGTGCAGGCGCGCAATACCATCTCCACGGCGGAAGAACAAACAAGCTGCGCCCAGATGATCGCAGTCAGCGCGCTCCGCTATTTTCTGTTGAAATACACGCGCCGGACGATCATTGCGTTCGATTTCAAAGAAGCCTTGTCGTTCGAAGGCGAAACCGGTCCGTACTTGCAATACACCGTGGTTCGCGCCCGCAACATTCTGCGGAAATTCCGTGAAACAGAAGAGGGGAGCGCGACTTCGGGGCTAGGCGAAGGAGTCCCCTCAAGCGATCTCCTGCGATTCCTTTCCGGCGAACAGGGGTTGCCTTTCTGGGAACTGGTGCTGCTCTCAGCGCAGCTCGAAATATCCGTCGAGCAGGCCATCTCAACGGAGGAGCCATCGGCGCTCGCCAAGTACGCGTTCCGAATGGCCCAGGCGTTCAATAATTTCTATCACCATACTCGCATCCTGCAGGAGCCGGACAGGGCATTTCAGAATTTTCTGCTCTTCCTCGTGCGTAT
>JBOGJZ010000360.1:0-31443 GCA_050745645.1 Terriglobia bacterium
CCTTGGCCTGCGGCAAGAAGAACCGCAGACCGCAACCCCGGCGGTCTGCGCTACGGGTGTGCGGCCCGCGCTACATGCTTGCTATCGAACCAGAAGAGGCTTCCACTTGGGAGGTTCCGGGTTACGCTGAGCCCGTTCGCCCTTCCGCTGCGAACGGCCCTGAGCGCAGCGAAGGGGTCAGGGTAAACTCCGCTAAATTAGGTGCGAGAGTTGGAGGTGAACATGAAAAGGCTCGGGGAATCTGCCTCTGCATTAATCGACGAGAAGATCAAGGAACTTGGGGACTGGCGCGGGAAGACGCTCGCGAAAGTGCGCGCAATCATACGCGAGGCAGACCCTGCGATCGTCGAGGAGTGGAAGTGGGTCAAGCCAACTCACCCGGGCACCCCCGTCTGGTCCCACGGCGGCATTGTCTGCACGGGAGAGACGTACAAGAACGTCGTTAAGATAACATTTGCCAAGGGAGCGGCGTTGAAGGACCCTTCAGGTCTATTCAACTCCAGCCTCGAGGGGAATGCCAGGCGCGCCATCGACATCCACGAAGGCGAGAAGCTCAACGAGGCGGCCTTGAAGGGACTCATCCGCGCTGCAGTGGCGCTCAATCTCAAGGGGCTCAAGGGGCTCAAGGGCCAGAGCAAGGGGAAGCCCAAGCCGAAGTCCCGGCGAGCGAGCAGCAAGCGGGCCAGCTAGCTTCAGGCCATATCTCCTCCCATGGGGGAAGAGCTTCGGCGCCTGTCTCAACGGATGGAGGGTAAGCCCAGTGTTATTCAGCTTTGTCTTCGTCCGGCGGCGGCGCGTTCTTCCCGGGAGACTGAGCCTCTTCGGCGGACTTGCGGCGGCGTTCCTGGCGCTTAGCCCTAGCCTCCATGCGTTGGGCAAGCGCTTCGGTGCCGATCAGCTCCAGCACAGCCGTATCGGCGCCGTCGCCCTTGCGCCATCCGCTGTGCGTGAGGCGGGTGTAGCCGCCAGAGCGGGACGAGTAGCGTGGAGCGATCTCTTCAAACAGCCTCTTGACAGCCACGGGGCTCAAACAGTAGGCGGCAGCTTGCCGCCGCGCGTGTAAGTCCCCACGCTTTCCCAAGGTGATGACGGTTTCAGCTACGCTTCGGGCGGCCTTAGCCTTGGCTACAGTGGTCTCGATGCGCTCTTCAAGAAGGAGCGAGGTGACAAGGTTTCTCAGCAGAGCGCGCCGGTGCGAGGTGTTGCGGCTGAGCTTCCTGCCGTGATTTCGATGGCGCATAATGCGTTCCTATCCTCAGGCCTGGGCGGCAGGCGGTTCCAACGAGACGGGAAGAGGGTTGCCCTTCTCATCAAACTTCATGCCAAGGCCAAGACCCATGAGACCAAGTATCTCTTTGATCTCGTTCAAAGACTTGCGGCCGAAGTTCTTGGTCTTTAGCATCTCAGGCTCGGTCTTTTGCACCAACTCGCGGATGGTCGTGATGTTAGCGTTCTTCAAGCAATTGTACGAACGCACGGAGAGCTCGAGCTCTTCAACGGAGCGGTCCAGGTTTTCGTTGCGAATGGCCGAAAACCTTTCCGGTGCACCGGCCTCAGTTTCAGCCGGCTCTTCAAAATTGACGAATATGGCCATGTGGTCCTTCAGCAGTTTGGCCGCAAAGCCTACAGCGTCTTGGGGCGATATCGAGCCATTCGTCCACACGTCCAGGCTCAGCTTGTCATAGTCAGTCATCTGCCCGAGGCGAGCCGATTCTACCGTGTAATTAACTTTGCGAATCGGCGAGTGAACTGAATCGACAGGGATATAGCCAATCGGCAAATCTTCATCGAAGTTCTTCTCGGCGGAAACGTATCCGCGTCCGAGCTGGATGCGCATTTCGATGTGAAGGCTGCCGCCTTCGCTTACAGTCCCCAGGTAAACGTCCTTATCGAGGATATCCACGTCAGGATCCTCTTGGATCATGCGCGCGGTCACTTCACCCGGCTGATCCACGTTTAAATAAAGCGTTTTCGGCTCTTCCACATTCATCTTGAATGGAATCTGCTTGAGATTGAGAATGATATCGGTTGCGTCTTCCACCACTCCGGGAATAGATGAGAACTCGTGCATGACGCCTTCGATTTTCACAGCCGTGATGGCCGCGCCTTCGATCGAAGATAGCAGCACGCGCCGAAGCGCGTTGCCAATGGTTGTGCCGAAACCACGTTCAAACGGCTGGGCCTGAAAACGTCCGTATTTGTCAGTCAGCGTTTCCGTGTCGGCAATTAAACGCTTAGGTCTTTGAAATCCCTTCCACTGCATCGCTCGGGAACCTCCTTGATAGCAGCCGCGGTCCAAAGCACTTCAACGGACCAGCGTGCCGCCGGTAACCTACTTCGAATAGAGTTCAACGATCATCTGCTCCTGGATCGGGAAATTCACATCTTCCCGCCTGGGCAGTGAGATAACTCGGCCCTTCATGGCTTCACGGTCAAACTGAAGCCAGGATGGCAGATTGCGGCCACCCGAAATATCAAGCGCCCGTTGGATGGATGCCAACTCCCGGCTGCCATCGCGGACCTGGATTTCCTGGCCAGGCTCCACTTGAAAAGATGGGATCTTCACCGTCCGTCCTGAGACCGAGACATGGGCGTGCCGGACAAGTTGGCGCGCCTCAGCGCGCGAGGTGGCAAGGCCAAGGCGGTAAACCGTGTTATCCAGCCGCATCTCCAACATAAATAATAAATTTTCGCCGGTAATCCCCTTCCTCCGCGCCGCTTTCTCAAAATACAGCCGGAATTGGCCTTCGAGGACGCCGTAGATACGGCGAACTTTCTGCTTTTCACGGAGCTGAAGGCCATAACCAACTATTTTGGGACGGCGCGCCTTGCCATGCTGTCCGGGTTGAAAATTACGCTTCTCAATCGCGCACTTATCCGACATGCACCGCTGGCCCTTCAGAAAGAGCTTGATTCCTTCCCGGCGGCAAAGCCGGCAAACTGCATCACGATATCGTGCCAAAACTTTCCTCCTCAATCCACCAACTGCTTGCTGACAATATCTCCTATACTCTCCGCCGCTTTGGCGGTTTGCACCCATTGTGCGGAATCGGCGTCACATCCTTAATGTGGCGAACCTCGAGACCGACGGTCGCCAGAGCGCGGATCGCCGACTCGCGGCCGGCCCCAGGCCCTTTGACGCGAACTTCAACACTTCTCATTCCGTGATCCCGTGCTGCACTGCCAGCCCGGACAGCCGCTTGCTGCGCGGCGAAAGGAGTGCCCTTACGGGAGCCCCGGAAGCCTAGCGACCCGGAACTGGACCAGCAGACCAGCCGGCCATCAGGATCCGTAATCGCAACCATCGTGTTGTTGAACGTCGCCTGGATATGCACAACCCCCACAGGGACCACCCGCTTTTCCTTCTTTTTAAAGCTCTTCTTCTTTCCTGTTTTTGCCGCTGCCGCTTTCGCCATAGCTCCTTCGTTCCTGGGTCTGCCCTCTTCAGATTTCCGGCGTATCTGGCCGGGCGCTATACAATGCTAACCGCAATGCTGGGCTAAGTCTTCGACGTTGCCTTTCTCTTATTGGCAACTGTACCCTTGCGCGGTCCCTTGCGCGTTCGCGCATTGGTGTGGGTCCGCTGTCCTCGCACCGGAAGATTTCTGCGATGCCGAAGCCCACGGTAGGAGCCAACTTCGATCAGCCGCCGGATGCCGAGGGCAACTTCTTTTCGCAGATCGCCTTCGGTGTTGCCTTCCTCTTCAAGGATCTGGCGGATGTGAGTTACTTCCTCCTCCGTTAGGTCCTTCACCTTCTTGTCGGGGTTAATGCCGGCTCGATGAAGAATAGAGAGCGATCGGGCGCGGCCTATTCCGTAGATATAGGTGAGACCAATCTCTGCCCGCTTGCCTTGCGGTAAGTCAACGCCAACAATACGTGCCATAAAAAACCTCCGTCTCAGGCGTGAGGCTGCAAGGAGTCCTTCCGCCGCGATCTAAAAACCTCTGCCTACCCCTGCCGTTGCTTGTGTTTTGGGTTTTCGCAGATCACGCGGACTACGCCGGCGCGCTTGATAATCTTGCACTTGCTGCACATTTTCCGGACTGATGAACGCACTTTCATTATAATCCTCAGCTACTTGTAGCGGTAGACGATTCGCCCTCTGGTCAGATCGTAGGGCGACAGCTCCACAGCCACTTTGTCGCCGGGAAGGATGCGAATAAAATTCTTCCGCATTTTCCCGGAAATATGGGCCAGGACACGATGCTTGTTTTCAAGCTCCACCCGGAACATCGCATTCGGGAGCGGCTCAATCACTGTGGCGACAACCTCGATCGCTTCTTCCTTTGCCATAATGCTTCCGGTAAACTCTCCCGAGGGTTACAACTGCATGGCTGTCGAACGCTGACCCTGAATTTGCGTCAGCACGTCTGGTCCGCTGCGCGTAACCGCCACCATGTGTTCGAAGTGGGCCGAAGGTGAGCGGTCCGCTGTCACAGCCGTCCAGCCATCACTCAAAACTCGAACGTCCGGAGATCCCTCGTTAATCATCGGCTCAATGGCCAGCACCATGCCCTCTTTCAGGACAGGGCCGTGACCCGCTTTCCCGAAATTGGGTACTTGAGGATCTTCGTGCAGCTCGCGTCCAATCCCGTGACCCACGAATTCCCGCACCACCGAATACCCCGATCCCTCCGCGTGGCGCTGAACCGCCTCTGAGATGTCTTCCAGGCGATTGCCAGCCTGCGCTTGCTCGATTCCCAATTGCAGCGACTCCTCGGTCACTCGCAGGAGGCGCTTCAACGAATCTGAAATATCGCCAACAGGAACAGTCACCGCCGAGTCGCCGTAATATCCATCCGCGATCACCCCTAAATCGAGGCTTACGATATCGCCGCTCTTCAATACTCGCTTGGAAGGAATGCCATGCACAATCTCTTCGTTCACCGAGGCGCACAGACAGCACGGGTAGCCCCGGTAGCCTTTGAAGGCCGGTTTCGCGCCCAGCTTGCGGATGCATCTCTCAACATACCGCTCGAGGTCCATGGTTGTAACGCCTGGCTTGATCTTGCCGCGTACTTCCTCTAAAATTTCCCGCACCATTTGACCGCTCCGGCGCAGCTTGTCAATCTCGGCTGCGGACTTGCAGATAATCATGACGCCTTCAGCAGTCGAAGGATCGCTTCGGTGACCAACCGGGGCTCAAGGTTGCCGTCCACATCACGGAGCACTCCTAAACTTCTATAACGGTCGATCAAAGGTTTGGTTTGCCGCCTGTACTCACGGAGCCGGGTCTGGACGGCTTCCTCCGTATCGTCGCGTCTTTGAGCTAGCGGAGTTTCATCGCGATCACAGATACCCGTCTTCCGGGGAGGATTGAAATAGATATTATAAATCGTCCCGCATCCCGGACACATCCGGCGGCCTGTCAGCCGCTTCAAAAGTGAGTCCTGGTCAACGCGGATATTCACAACCAGCGCGCTGCCACGGCCCTGCGCCCGCAACAAGCCATCTAGAAACAGGGCTTGATGCACGCTGCGTGGAAAACCGTCCAAAATAAATCCGCGCTGGCAGTCGGGCTCGCCAATACGCCGCTCCACCATCGCACAAACCAGATCGTCCGGAACAAGCTCGCCCGCTTCCATGATCGACTGCGCCCGGCGCCCGATTTCGGTGCCTTTCCGAACCTCGTCCCGCAAGATATCTCCGGTCGAAATGTGAGGAATGCCGAGCCGGCGCGAAATTTCCTGTGATTGTGTACCCTTTCCAGCGCCGGGCGCCCCGAACATTACCAGGACCTGGCCGGCAGTCTTATGGGGAAGCTCAGGAAGCGGCCCGGCGCCCACGAACTCGTCCCTTCTTCAAGAAGCCCTCGTAGTGCCGCATAATGAGCTGCGCCTCAACCTGCTGCACCGTATCCATCGCTACTTCAACTACGATCAGCAAGGAAGTGCCACCGAAATAAAAATGCACATTCAGCCCATGGAGCAGCCAGCCTGGCATGTGGGCGTCAAACCAGGCGCCTCCCAGGAAAATCGGCAAATGGTTGAGACGCAGGCCGGCCAGCATAATTTCGGGAATAAGAGCGACCAGCGCTAAGTACACGCCGGCAACCCACGTGATCTTTGTGAGGACATCGTCCACATAGTCCGCAGTGCGCTTACCGGGGCGAATTCCGGGAATGAATCCCCCTTGCTTGCGGACGTTATCCGCCACCTCATCTGGGTTATAGATGATCGACAGGTAAAAATGAGCAAAAAAGATAATCAGCACCACGTAAGTCAGGGTGTACAAGGGCTCGCCCCATGCGAACAGCGACAGAAACCCGTTGATGAGCTTACCGACCAGTCCGCCCTTCATGAACAGTCCAATGGTCTGAGGAAATGTCAGCAGTGAGACGGCGAAGATGATGGGCATAACGCCGCCACTATTCACTTTCAGCGGGAGGTGAGTCGAAACGCCGCCAACGACCTTCCGGCCCACAATGCGCTTGGCATACTGGATGGGAATGCGCCGCTCTCCGCGCTCGAAAAAGACGATGAAGGCGACAATCGCCAACATGAAAACCAGCAGCAGCATCAATGTAACCGGGCTCCAAATGCGCGTCACAAAAACGTTGCTGTAGAGATTGCCCACCGCCCCCGGCAACCCCACCACGATGCCGGCGAAGATCAGCAAAGACATCCCGTTGCCAATGCCGCGCGAAGTAATCTGCTCGCCTAAAAACATGATGAACACAGCCCCTGACGTTAGGGTAAGGACCGTGGTACAGATGAACCCGATTCCGGGGTTATGCACCATCGGCACGCCCGCGCTGGTTTCCCGCTCGAGCGCAACCGCAATTCCCAGAGACTGAAACACGCTCAAGCCAACCGTCATCCAGCGCGTATAGTCCGTAATCTTACGGCGGCCCAGCTCACCCTCTTTCTGTAATTTTTCAAGGGTCGGAGAAACAACGGTGAGCAGTTGCAGAATAATCTGAGCCGTGATGTACGGCATGATTCCAAGGGCAAAGACAGTCAGCCGGTTAAGACTTCCTCCCGAAAACATAGAGAGCAAGCCAAACAGGGTCCCGCCCATCTGGTTAAAGAATTGCTGAAAGACCGCGGCGTTGATTCCGGGCGTGGGAACAAAAGATCCCAGCCGGTAAACCGCCATCAGCACAAGTGTAAAGATAATTCGCTTCCGGAGATCGGGTATCTCCGTGATGCTTTTGAGGGAATCTATCATACTGAGATGACCTCAGCCGTGCCGCCTACCTTCTTGATCTTCTCCAGGGCGGACCTTGAAAAAAGGTGGGCCGAGATGGCGAGGGGCGCTTTCAGCTCTCCGTCTCCCAAAATCTTGACGCCGTCGCCAAACTTCTTGATAATCCCAAGCTTGCGGAGCGAATCAGGCGTGACCGCTTGTCCCGCCTCAAGTTCAGCTAAATCACTCAAGTTGACAATCGTGTAACGCTTGCGAAAGATGTTGGTGAAGCCGCGCTTAGGCAGACGCCGCTGCAGCGGCATCTGGCCGCCTTCGAATCCGGGCCGCAAGCTAGAACCGGATCGCGAGCGCTGTCCCTTCGATCCTCGAGTAGCGGTCTTCCCATGTCCCGAACCCATGCCGAAGCCTATACGCTTGGACCGCTTGTGCGCACCGCGCGGGGCTCGAATGGTACCGATATGCTTCGTCATGTCCGAATTCCCGCTCTCCTATGTTTTCTCTTCCGGCGTCGGTTGGGGAGACTCGGAACCGGCTGAGGCAGAAGGATGCTCGCGGGCGCTCTGAGTCTTGATCTTTGAAGTTTTAGCAGGCTGGATAACGTATTCCGGCACAATGCTCCAAACCGGTTTTACATCGAGATTCACCACCTGCACCAAGTGGGACAGCTTAGCTACGAGTCCTCGCACCGAAGGCGTGTCTTGGAGTTCAACCGTATGGTTCAGCCGGTGCAACCCTAAACTTCTGACCATGCGCTTCTGGTGATCGCTAAAGCCGATTGCGCTCCGCACCCATCGAACGTAAATTGTCTTGGAATCGGTTTTCACTGGATCCCCGGTCTCTTGTTACAGTTCTTCGCGAGATTTTCCGCGAGCGATAGCCACCTCGTCCGGATTGCAAAGTTTGAGCAGCGCATCCATGGTGGCCTTAACGACATTGTGAGGGTTGGTGGTTCCCAGAGACTTGGTTAGCACGTTTTGGATACCCGCCGCTTCCACAACGGCCCGCACAGTACCCCCGGCAATCACTCCCGTGCCTTCCGGAGCCGGTTTGAGCAGCACCTTGCCCGCGCCAAACCTGCCAAGCACAGCATGAGGAATAGAGATCGGAGTGATATTCACCTTGAAGACAGACTTCTTAGCCGCCTCAATGCCTTTGCGAATGGCCATGGGAACTTCCCGAGCCTTGCCGGAGCCGTAGCCGACGTGCCCTCCACGGTCACCCACAACTACCAGAGCTGAGAAGCTGAGGTTCTTCCCGCCTTTAACTACCTTGGTGACCCGATTGATGGAAATCACCTGGTCTTTTAGTTGCAACGTATTCGAATCAATGCGACTGGCCAAACGCCATCCTCCCGATCTTCGCCGTTCAGAACTTCAATCCGCCTTCACGCGCCGCTTCCGCCAGAGCCTTTACCCGGCCGTGATATGCGTAACCACCTCGATCGAAAACGACCTGGCCGATGCCGGCAGCTTTCGCTCGTTGCGCCACTGCCAGCCCGACTGCCTTGGCGGCGGCTACAGTCCCGCCTCCCTTGAGGGTTTGCCTGATCTCACGGTCGACCGATGAAGCTGAGGCCAAAGTCCGGCCGGACCGGTCGTCAATGATTTGAGCGTAGATGTGATTCAGCGAGCGGAATACATTGAGCCGCAGGCCGTGCGGTTCCCGGCCAGCCTTCTTGCGGAGGCGCACATGAATCCGCCGGCGCACAACGTCTCTCGAAGCTAACTTTAGCATGACCCTATCCGCTGCTCCCTTACAGATTATTGCTTGGCGCTGGCAGCGGCCTTGCCTACCTTCTTTTTCAGCCGCTCATTCGTGTAACGAATTCCCTTGTTCTTATATGGATCAGGCGGCCGCAATCCGCGCAAATCGGCCGCAATCTGTCCAACGCGCTGACGGTCCGCTCCTCGAACGACAAGATGAGTTTGCTTTTCCACGCTGACAGACAGCCCGTTGGGAATAAGGAACTCAACCGGATGCGAAAATCCCAGGTTTAACACAACCTTGTCGCCTTTCACTTCTGCCCGGTAGCCGATACCCACAATGTCTAAATGTTTTTCAAAACCTTGAGTCACCCCGCGCACGGCATTGGCCACCAGACTACGAATCAAGCCGTGCAGAGCCGGATTAGCGCCGTCACCTCGCTCGGCAAAAAGGCGGCCATCTTGTTTTTTGACCGTGATCCCGTCCGGAAGCGAAACCTCTAGCGTCCCCTTGGGACCTTTCACCGATACCACCGACGGAGACACCTGAATCGTGGCTTCGCCTGGTACCTCAATCACTTTGTTACCGATCCGCGACATAACCTAACGCTCTCATCGTGAACTTACACGCCGTTCACTATCTATACTTCCCGTAACTCGGGGTCTAAAGCCGGACGCGGCTATGAAACGGCGCACAATACCTCGCCGCCCAAACCTGTTCGTCGCGCCTTCTTACCTGTCATTAGACCTCGAGAAGTGGTTAAGATCGAGATGCCCATGCCCCCCAGGATTCGAGGAATTCCGTCCGATCCAACATAGACCCGCCGGCCCGGCCTCGAAACTCGCTCTAGCGTCGTAATGACGCTGCTACCGCTGGATCCGTAGCGCAGATTGATTCGCAGGATCTTCTTTTTGTCTTCCTCGCTAACCTTATAGCTGCCAATATAACCTTCCTCTTTCAGAATTGCCGCAATCGCCAGCTTGAGGTTCGAGGAAGGCATATCCACGCGCGAGTGGCGGGCGCGGATTCCATTTCGAATTCGCGTTAGCATGTCGGCAATTGGATCAGTAACGGCTGCCATGTGTCTCCCACACTTCCATCTGCCCAGAATGTGTTTGCTCCGCACATCCAGGGGCTACCAACTTGATTTAGTCACCCCAGGGATATCACCCCTGAGCGCAAGCTGCCGGAAACAGAGCCGGCACATTTCGAATTTACGCAAAAAGCCGCGCGGGCGCCCGCAGATCCGGCACCGGTTCCTGTGACGGATTTTAAACTTGGGTTTCTTGGCCAACTTTGCCATCTGCGATGTTCTGGCCATCGTTTAATCTCCTACAGGCTTAGCCGTCTCTGTCTGTACTTCGGGCCCGCGCCGTTTTGCTTCCTGCCGGAAAGGCATGCCCAGGCGCCGCAAGAGCGATAAGGCTTCCGCATCCGTCCTCGCGTCAGTAATAATGGAAATATTCATTCCCTTGATTTTGTCGACTTTCGCGTAATCCACCTCAGGGAAAACCAATTGGTCCTTGAGGCCCACAGTATAATTTCCGCGGCCGTCGAAGGAGCGCGTCGAAAGGCCCCGGAAGTCGCGGACGCGAGGCAGCACGATACTGGTAAATCTGTCCAAGAATTCATACATCGTGTTGCCCCGCAATGTGACCATCGCCCCTATGGGCATGTTTTTCCGCAGTTTGAAATTAGCGATGGACTGCCGCGCCCGGGTAACCACCGGTTTCTGCCCGGTTATCAGGGATAATTCCTGAGCCGCCGAATCGAGCAACTTTGCGTTTTGAATTGCTTCGCCCAATCCCATGTTGACAACGATCTTGTGTAGACGTGGCGCCGCGGCAATCGTGCCATACCGGAACTCGGCCACCAGAGCCGGCGCAACTTCCTTT
This sequence comes from Terriglobia bacterium, assembly GCA_050745645.1. Classification (GTDB taxonomy): domain Bacteria; phylum Acidobacteriota; class Terriglobia; order UBA7540; family UBA7540; genus RH2-MAG17b. The sequence continues at coordinate 10,752 of JBOGJZ010000360.1, forward strand.
TGATATTTTTCTTTCAAACGCGGAATCATTACCATGCAAATCTCTACCGGTCCAGCACTTGGCCGCACTTCGCGCACACGCGAACCTTGGCTCCCTCCGCCTTTTCGCGGTGTTGTATGCGGGTGGGCCCGCAGTCGCCGCACACCAACGCTACATTGGAGACGTGAATGGGGCCCTCTTTTTCCAAAACGCCGCCGCGGATTTGTTTGGCGGGATTCGGCCTTGTGTGCCGCTTGATCATGTTGGCGTGTTCGACGTAGAGCACGCTCCGGCCTGGATTAACTTCCAATACGCGGCCTTCCTTGCCCTTGTCGCGCCCAGCCATGACACGAACCGTGTCATTCTTGCGGATGTCAAGCCCTCGGCCCATCACAGAACCTCCGGAGCCAGCGAAACAATCTTCAAAAATCTCTTCTCGCGCAACTCTCGAGCGACAGGACCAAAGACCCGCGTGCCAACCGGTTCGTTGGCGTCGTTGATGAGCACAGCTGCGTTCTCGTCAAAGCGAATGTAACTTCCATCCCGACGCCGCTGCTCTTTCCGCATCCGCACAATAACCGCCTTGACCACCTTGCCTTTGGGTATGGCGCTGTCAGGCGCCGCTTCCTTAACCGAAGCTGTGACGACGTCGCCCAGACCTGCCTGGAGCCCCACGTCTCCGCCCACCGGCAGAATGCAGGACAACTTGCGGGCCCCTGAGTTGTCCGCCACACGGAGGATGGTGCGCATTCCAATCATTGACCTGCCTCCGGACCTGGAGCAGCAGCCGTGGATGCCGGAGAATCAGCCCGCCGGATAACCTGTATGACGCGCCATCGCTTCCTGGCGCTCAAAGGGCGCGTCTCCCGGATACGGACCCAGTCGCCTACGCGGAATTCACTCTTCTCATCGTGCACGAGGAATTTCTTTGTACGCCGCACCACTCGCTTATAGAGAGGATGGATCATCTGCCGGTCAACGGTGACAACAACGGTCTTTTGCATCTTGGCGCCAGTCACCCTGCCGATTTTTTCCTGCCCTTTTTTCATAACCGCCTTTTCGTGAAAGCCTGCTTCAGGCCGTGTTCCTTATCTCTTGGTTTCCTTCTCCGCCTCTACCGGAGCTCCCTTTCACGCTGCAAAGTCTTGGCGCGCGCAATGTCTTTCCGCAATTCGCGAATCTTAACGAGGATGTCTGTCTGCCCGTTTCTGAGCTGAAATCTCAGTCTAAAGAGCTGTTCAGAAAATTCTCGAGTCTTGGCGTTCAACTCGTTATCCGCCCATTCGCGCATCTTTTCAGCTTTCATTCGCAGCCTGTTCCCCTTTGTCTCAAAGCGCTGCAGCGCGGCTAACAAATTCGGTGGGTAAAGCCAGCTTGTGGCTTGCCAGGCGGAGCGCCTCTCGTGCATCAGCCTCGCTTACGCCTTCCATTTCATAAATGATCCGTCCCGGCTTCACCACCGCCACCCAGAATTCCGGCGCTCCTTTGCCTTTACCCATGCGAGTTTCCGCGGGTTTCTTGGTCACGGGCTTGTCCGGGAAAACCCTGATCCACAGTTTCCCTCCGCGCTTGATAAACCGCATAATCGCCACGCGCCCTGCCTCGATCTGCCGCGCCGTAACCCATCCCGCCTCAACCGTCTTCAGACCGTAGTCTCCGAATGAAAGCGCCGAGCCGCGCCAGGCTTTGCCACGCCTGCGCCCACGCTGTTGTTTCCGGAATTTCACCTTCGAGGGCATTAACATTGATAATCGCAACTCCTGCCGCCGGCAGCGCTTAAGCCACTGGAGACGGCTTCAACTCCACCTGCGACGGTTCCGGTATGCGCGCTGGCCGCCGCTTTTGTTCCAGTATTTCCCCGTTATAAATCCAGCATTTCACGCCGATCACGCCATAGGTCGTCTTGGCCTCGGCCATACCGAAATCGATATCTGCCCGCAACGTATGCAACGGCAGCCGTCCCTGCAAATACCACTCTGACCTGGCAATTTCAGCGCCGTTGAGACGCCCGCCACAGCGCACCCGGATGCCCTTGCACCCAAATCGTAGCGCAGAGTCCACGGCCTTGCGCATCGCCCTTCGAAATGCCACACGCTTTTCGAGCTGTAGCGCGATCGACTCAGCTACAAGCTGGGCGTTCACCTCCGGCCGGCGAACTTCCTGAATGCTGATCGGCAAAACCTCGCGGCCAGTGCGCTTTTGAATCTCCTGCCGTAGCCGGTCAATCTCCGCGCCCTTGCGCCCAATAATAATGCCGGGCCTCGCCGTGTAAATCGTAATCTTCAGTTTGTTTCCGGGCCGCTCAATCTCAATCGACGCTACTCCGGCGCTGTTGAGCTCAGTCTTAAGCCGCTTTTTCAGGACCAGATCCTCGTGAAGCAAATCTGCATATCCCTTTTTTGCGAACCAGCGGGATTTCCAACCCTTGTTATATCCGAGCCGGAATCCGTAAGGATGCACCTTTTGACCCACGCCTACACTCCTCTACCGGCTGCGCGTTAATCTGACAAGTGTCAGATTTCTGAGCGCCCGCCAGTCTAATCGCCTTCGGGCGACTGAACTACAACCGTGATATGGCTCATGCGGCGCTGATAGCGGTATGCCCGGCCCATTGGAGCCGGACGGACGCGCTTCGTCCTTGGCCCTTCGTTCACATACGCTTGAGACACAATCAGTTCATCAACATCAACACGATCCGATTTCTGTTCGGCATTAGCGATAGCAGACCGCAGCGCCTTCTCTACTTCCTGGGTTACCCGCTTTTTTGTGAAGCGGAGAATATTAATGGCGTCGCCTGCTCTCTGGCCGCGAATTAGATCGGCCACAAGCCGGGCCTTCTGAGCAGAAACTCTCAGATATTTGATTGTCGCGCGCGCTTCCATGATCTTTTGCCTAACTTCTTCAGTCGCTCCTGAACTGCTAGCCTGCCGCTGGCGCAGGTGGCGCAGCCGGCCTTGGCGCCGCGGCTGCGGCTCGCTCCGCAGCCACCTTGACGCTGTGTCCCTTGAAAGTCCGTGTGGGCGCAAACTCGCCCAGCTTGTGCCCTACCATGTTCTCGGTGATGTAGACCGGGATAAACTTCTTCCCGTTGTGCACAGCAATCGTATGCCCCACCATCTCCGGAAAAATAGTCGACCTACGCGACCACGTTTTTACCACCTTCTTTTCGAACCTTCGATTCAGCAGTTCGATCTTCTTCATCAGGTGGTCGTCAACAAATGGTCCCTTCTTAAGCGACCTAGCCAAAACATCCTCCCATTATTTCTTTTCGCGCCGCTTCACGATGAATCGATCCGTCAGTTTGTTATTTCGGGTCTTATAGCCTCGCGTAGGCTGACCCCAAGGAGTCACTGGATGCCGTCCGCCCGAGGTCTTACCCTCACCGCCCCCCAGAGGATGGTCCACCGGATTCATCGCTACGCCCCGCACCGTAGGCCGGCGGCCTAGCCAGCGGGTGCGGCCGGCTTTGCCGATAGTAACGTTCTCATGGTCTGCGTTTCCCACTTGACCGATAGATGCCATGCAATCCAGATGAACCTTCCGCACCTCACCGGAAGGAAGCCGCACCAGCGCGTACTGGTCTTCCTTTGAAAGCAACTGTGCGGCTCCGCCCGCGCTACGAACCATCTGGCCGCCCTTCCCTGCCCGAAGCTCGACGTTATGAACCATCGTGCCAACCGGAATGTTTCTAATCGCCAGCGCATTTCCCGCCACGATGTCCGCTTCAGGACCGGAAACCACGTGGTCTCCCACTTTCAGCCCCTGCGGATAGAGAATGTACCGCTTCTCCCCGTCCGCGTAATGCAGGAGCGAAATAAATGCTGAGCGGTTGGGATCATATTCCACGGTCGCCACTCGAGCCATAACGCCCGGCTTATCGCGCTTAAAGTCGATCACCCGGTAATGACGCTTGTGCCCGCCGCCGCGGCGCCAAATGGTAAGACGCCCCTTATTGTTCCGCCCCGAGATCCGGGTCTTGGGTTCTAACAGCGGCTTATGTGGTTTCGAGGTTGTCAGTTCCTCAAACGTCAGGCCGGTTTGGAACCGCCTCGTCTCGGTATAGGGCCTGTAAGTCTTAATGCTCATGTTCTAGTGCCGCTTCCGATTGCTGCTCCCTTTGTCTTTATGGGTTATCCGCGCCGGTCCCTATTACACGCTCTCCCCATATTCCGGCATCTTCTCACCCGGCCTCAGCTTGACGTAGGCCTTCTTCCAGTCCGTTCTAAATCCCATGGTGCGGCCGCGCCTGCGCATTTTGCCGTGATAATTAGCCGTGCGAACCGATTCCACCTTCACCTTGAATGCGTCCTGCACTGCGATTTTAATCTCCACCTTATTGGCTAGTGAATCGACATTGAAAACCAGAGTCCGCGTCTGCTCTTTCGCCAGCAGACCCTTTTCGGTAATGATCGCCTTGTGGATAATCTGATATGGACTTTTGCTCACCGCAGCGTCTCCTCCAACCTGACCAGCGCAGACTCGGAAATCAGCAGCCCATCATGGCTGAGCACGTCATAGGCGTGAAGTTCGTGGCGCCTTTTCAGATCACATCCTCGTAGGTTGCGTGCCGAAAGCTGAAGGTTCCGGTTGGCGGCATCGCTCACCACAAGCACCGATTTATCGATCCCCAGCTTGTTCAGGGCGCCGCTAAACGCCTTGGTCTTCGGTTCAGTCAACGTGTAATCCTCGATCACTGTAAGCTTATTTTCCTGAAACTTCGCAACCACGGCGGACCGCAAAGCGCCTCGGACCATCTTCGCGGGAAGCTGCACCGTGTAATCGCGCGGTTTTGGACCGTGGGCAATCGAACCATGCCGCCAAAGCGAGCTCCGGTTGCTGCCCGCGCGAGCCCGGCCCGTACCCTTCTGCCTCCACGGCTTTTTGCCTCCGCCTCTCACCTCACCGCGGCTTTTCGTAGAATGCGTGCCTCGCCGGCGGTTCGCCAGATAACTCTTCACCGCCTCCCAGAGCAAGCTCTGGTTCGGCGGAACAGAAAAGATTTCGTCCGGAAGTGTGTGCTCTCGAACCTTGACGCCCTCGAGATTTTTAACGTCAACAATGGCCATGTTCAAAACTCAAATTCCGGATCAAACTTAATTGACTCGATGCTGAAAAAAGCCAGCAAATAAGTCATTATGAGGAGTCGCAGGCGGCCCTGGGTAAAACGAAGGAAGAATCTCGAAAGATTGATTCAACCCTGAAGCAGATTCTCCGTTTCACTCAGAATGACAGCTACTTCTTCTTTCCAGCCTGCGCCTCTGGCTTCGGGGCGGCCGCGCGTCTAGGCGCCTTCGCCCTGCGCAACACCACGTAGCCACCCTCCGGTCCAGGCACCGCGCCCTCGACAAGGAGGGCGTTCTCGTCCGGCAGCACCTGCAAGATCTTCAGATTTCTCACCGTGACACGGCTCGCGCCCATGTGTCCGGCGCCGCGCGTTCCTTTAAGCACTCGCGAAGGAAACGCTGACGCGCCGATCGATCCTGGCGCCCGATGAAACATCGAGCCGTGGGATCCTGAGCCGCCGCCAAAATGATGGCGTTTATGGAACCCTGCGAATCCACGCCCCTTCGAGACACCTGTCACGTCAATCACTTCGTCAGGGTGAAATTGATCCACCAACACCTTGTCGCCGGCTTTCACTTCGTCGCTCTTCAATCCCAACCGGACTTCCCGCACAAATCGCGCTGGATTCGCGCCTGCCTTCTTAAAGTGGCCTTCTTTCGGCTTGCTGATGCGCTTAGGACCAGGAACCTCGACAAGCGCCAGTTGGACAGCTTCGTAGCCGTCTTTAGCTGTCGTCTTCCGCTGCAAGACGACACAGGGTCCGGCCTTGAGTACAGTGACCGGAACGCAGTCTCCGTTTTTCTGGAACACCTGCGTCATGCCAAGCTTTTTTCCCAGAATGCCATCCACCATAAGCGCCTGTCCGTTGCTTCGTGGGTTGCGACCCGCAGCAAGTGGCTGCGGGCTACTTACCCGGTTGGCCTACTTCGTGTGTTCCTTCCCAAATGCTTTAATTTCAATATCCACGCCCGATGGCAAGTCCAGTTTGGTCAGAGCGTCGATGGTTGAACCGGTCGGCTCCAGAATATCTACAAGCCTCTTATGGGTGCGAATTTCAAATTGCTCGCGCGACTTCTTGTCCGTATGCGGGGAGCGCAACACACAGTATTTATTCTTGACGGTCGGTAAAGGGATCGGTCCAGCAACTTGGGCACCATTACGCTTGGCCGTTGAAACGATCTCCGCCGCGGCCTGATCCAAGCTCCGGTGATCGTAAGCTTTCAATCGAATTCTGATCTTTTCGTGTAGCATAACCTTCCCTATCTACTGAGCGATTTCGGTGACTGACCCCGCGCCGACCGTGTGCCCGCCTTCCCGGATCGCAAATCTCAACCCCTTCTCCATCGCAATCGGCGTGATCAGCTCGATCTCCATCGTCACGTTGTCTCCCGGCATCACCATCTCCGTCCCTTCCGGCAGTTTCGCCACTCCCGTCACGTCCGTCGTCCGAAAGTAAAACTGCGGCCGGTACCCATTAAAGAACGGCGTGTGCCGCCCCCCCTCTTCCTTCGTCAAAATGTACGTCTCCGCCTTGAACTTCACGTGCGGCGTGATCGACCCCGGCTTCGCCAGCACCATCCCCCGCTCCACGTCTTCCTTCTCCGTCCCTCTCAACAACACCCCAATGTTGTCTCCCGCCTGCCCCTCGTCGAGCAGCTTCTTGAACATCTCCACCCCCGTCACCACCCGCTTGAACGGCTCCGGCCTCAACCCCACAATCTCAATCTCTTCCTGCACCTTCACCTTCCCCCGCTCCACTCGCCCCGTCACCACCGTCCCTCGCCCTGAAATCGAAAATATGTCCTCCACCGGCATCAAAAACGGCTTGTCGATCTCCCGCTGCGGCAATGGTATGTAGCTGTCCACCGCCGCCATCAACTCGTCAATCGACTTCTCCCACTTCGCGTCCCCCTCCAGCGCCTTCAGCGCGCTCCCCTTCACCACCGGCACCTTGTCCCCCGGATAATTGTACTTGTTCAATAAATCCCGCACTTCCACTTCCACCAACTCCAATAACTCCGGGTCCTCCACCGCGTCGCACTTGTTCAGAAACACCACACTATACGGCACGGTCACCTGCCGCGCCAACAGCACATGCGCCCGCGTCTGCGGCATCGGCCCGTCCGTCGCCGCCACCACCAAGATCGCCCCGTCCATCTGAGCCGCCCCCGTGATCATGTTCTTGATGTAGTCCGCATGCCCCGGACAGTCGACGTGCGCATAGTGACGGTTCGCCGTCTCGTACTCCACGTGCGCGATCGCTATCGTGATCCCCCGCGCCTTCTCCTCCGGCGCATTGTCAATCGAATCAAACGCCCGGTACTTCACCTTCGGATTGTGCTTCGACAGCACCTTCGTGATCGCCGCCGTCAATGTCGTCTTCCCATGGTCAATGTGACCGATGGTCCCGATGTTCATGTGCGGCTTTGACCGGTCAAATTTCTCTTTCGCCATAGCTCGTTAGCCTCGTCGCTTGAAGTTCAGGAACATGCTCAACCCGTTTTGGACCCTCAGAGAATTATTTCGCTATTATTTTGCTAGCCGGCCGCGCACCCGCGGCCCATGATTTCATCTGCAATCGCCCGTGGCGTCTGGTCGTAACGCAGAAAGTGCATTGTATAAGAGGCGCGACCCTGGGTTCGCGATCTCAAATCCGTGGCGTAGCCAAACATTTCAGCGAGCGGCACGACGGAGCGGATGATCTGAGTCGAGCCGCGCTTTTCCATTCCCTCAATGTGTCCGCGCCGGCTACTCAAATCTCCAAGCACATCACCCATGAACTCTTCCGGAACCACGACTTCCACTTTCATCACCGGTTCAAGCAGCACCGGCTTAGATCGGGCCACAGCAGCCTTGAATCCCATGGAACCTGCAATTTTAAACGCAAGCTCGGAAGAATCCACTTCGTGATAAGACCCATCTACGAGCGCCACTCTCACGCCCGTCATTTCGTAACCTGCCAACACTCCCGTTTCCATCGCTTCGCGGATTCCCTGATACACCGGCATGATGTATTCGCGCGGTATGCTTCCTCCCACAATTTCGTCGATGAAGAGCAAGCTTAATTCAGGGTCAAAACGGTTGGTGGCTTTCTTGCGGCTCAGTTCGGCAATTTCTTCAGTGTTAGGGTAAGGCAGGGGCTCGATCCGCACGTTGACGTGCCCGTACTGCCCGTGTCCTCCCGTCTGCCGGATATACTTCCCTTCGCCTTCAGCAGCGCCCAGAATCGTTTCGCGGTATGCCACTTGCGGCCGGCCCACCGTCGCGCCCACATTAAACTCTCGCATCATGCGGTCAACTAGGATTTCGAGGTGCAACTCGCCCATGCCGGAGATCAAGGTCTGGCCGGTATCTGGATCGGTGTGGACCTTAAAGGTCGGATCTTCTTGCGTGAGCTTGCCGAGCGCCACGCTCATCTTCTCCTGATCGGCCTTGGTCTTAGGTTCAATAGCCACAGAAATGACAGGCGCCGGGAAGTCCATCGCTTCAAACACGACCGGCGCCTCCTCGTTGCAAATCGTGTCGCCGGTCGACACGCTCTTCAGTCCCACCACCGCCGAGATGTCTCCCGCCAAGACCTCGTTAATCTCCTCGCGCTTGTTGGCATGCATCTTCATCAATCGTCCCACGCGCTCGCGCCGGTCGCGCCGTGGATTGTAAACCGTGTCGCCATTTTTCAGCGTCCCGGAATAAACTCGGATGAACGCAAGCTGGCCCACGAAAGGGTCAGCCATGATCTTAAACACCAGCGCGGCGAACGGCGCATTGTCGTCAGGCCGCCGCGCAATCTTGATTTCTTCATTATCCGGAGCCGCGCCCTCGATGGGCGGAATATCCAGCGGTGACGGCAGATAGTCCACCACAGCATCCAGCAGTGGCTGCACGCCCTTGTTCTTAAACGCGGAGCCGCAGATCACGGGAAAAATCCGCATGGCGATCGTGTTCCGCCGCAAACCTGCCTTAAGCTCGTCAGCAGTTACGGGTTTCCCGTGCACGTACTTCTCCATGATCTCCTCATCGACTTCACCGAGAGATTCGATCAATTGTTCGCGGGCATGCTTTGCGCGCTCTACTTCCGCCGCCGGAACTTCGATCACGTCGTAGTCCGCTCCAAGCGTCTCATCCTTATAGACAATCGCCTTCTGGGTGGGAACGTCGATCACGCCTCGAAAGCTATCCTCACTGCCGAGCGGCAGGTGAATGACCACAGAATTGGCGTGCAGCTTCTCCCGGAGCTGGCTGACACACTGGCCAAAGTCTGCGCCCACACGATCCATCTTATTGACGAAGACGATCCTCGGCACCCGGTATTTATCCGCCTGCCGCCATACCGCCTCCGTCTGCGGCTCCACGCCTTCCACCGCCCCTAAAATAGCAATCGCTCCGTCGAGTACCCGGAGCGACCGTTCAACCTCCGCCGTAAAATCCACGTGGCCCGGCGTATCAATGATATTAATGCGGATATCGCGCCAAAAGCACGTCGTCGCGGCGGAAGTGATGGTAATGCCCCGTTCCTGTTCCTGCTCCATCCAGTCCATGACGGCGGTGCCTTCGTGGACCTCACCCATCTTGTGCGTGATTCCGGTGTAGTACAGAACTCGCTCCGTAGTCGTCGTCTTGCCGGCATCGATGTGAGCCATGATGCCGATATTGCGAATTTTTTCCAGCGGTACTGTACGCGGCATATCAAACTTGCGGTTCAAGCATTTCGAGCGCGTCCTGCGCGCAAGAATCGACTTTCCGGCGCTACTGCGGCTGGTTACCGGTTGGAGCCACCCTTAGATATCAGGAATGACTCGCGCAGCCGGGAGAAACCGCATCGCGTCCCGTTTCAGAACGTCCCGATTCGTCGGGATTACCAGCGGTAGTGGGCAAAAGCTTTGTTCGCTTCGGCCATGCGGTGAGTGTCGTCCTTCTTTTTGATCGCCCCACCACGGTTGTTGGCCGCGTCGAGCAGCTCGGCGGATAGCTTTTGCACCATCGACTTCTCGCCGCGCTCTCGCGCATAGCCGATAATCCAGCGGAGACTGAGAGAGGTCTGACGATTCCGGTTCACTTCAACCGGCACCTGATAATTCGCACCCCCGACCCGGCGGCTCTTAACCTCCAGGGCAGGCCTGACGTTTTCCAAGGCCTTCTTGAAAACTTTAATCGGATCGTCGTTAGTGCGCTGACGAATCTGCTCGAGAGCGTCGTAAACAATCCCCTGCGCTACCGACCTCTTGCCTTCGTACGTCAGGCAATTAATCAACTTTTGCACGACTGGATTGGCATAAACCGGATCCGCCGGCGTTTCCCGGCGTTCAACGGTTCCCTTTCTGGGCATATAATAGCTCTCAGCTTTTAGCGTTCAGTTGTCAGTCGAAGGCCGCCGCGATGAACCGTCTCGGTCCGTCCGCACTTGTGACAAACTGCTTGTACCCTCAGCCGACGGGCGCACCGGATATGACGCTTTCGTTCCACAGGTCTGACGTTAAAAAGGAATTCTCTACTCCCACAGTCACACACCAGATGACGTGGATAAGGGCGATGGTCCTGTTTCGCAATGCGCAGAAACCTAACAACAATCTCACCTTTATAGAGTCCGGCACCCCCTAGTTGTAATTTCATGGTTCCGGTCCTCTTGGACATCGTTATGGTATCCACCGTCTTTTCCCTTCTACTTTTTGCTTTCTGCTTTAGGCCTTTTCGCGCCGTACTTCGAGCGCCCTTGCCGGCGGTCGCCAACCCCAGCCGAATCCAGCGTTCCGCGGATGACGTGGTACCGGACTCCTGGCAGATCTTTAACCCGACCGCCGCGAATCAGGACAATTGAATGCTCCTGAAGGTTGTGTCCGACTCCCGGGATGTAAGTGGTTACTTCCATCCCATTCGTTAGCCGCACCCGGGCGACCTTGCGGAGCGCCGAGTTCGGCTTCTTCGGCGTCTGCGTGTACACGCGGATACATACCCCGCGCTTCTGCGGGCACCCATCGAGGGCCGGGCTGGAAGTCTTGTACCGGGGCGCCTTCCGGCCCAAGCGAACCATTTGGCTGAATGTGGGCACTGCGGAACCTTAATCCTCTCTGTCGCCTAAAAATCTTTAACTTGCGACAAAGCCTTTCAAATCTAACAAATTAGTAAATCACTGTCAAGGCCAACCGCCTGCAAAATCGCACTCTTTGCGTATTATTTCGCGGCAAGCTGCTTTTCCGGCGATCGCGCCGGAACGGCAACTTCAAAGGCGAGTCCAGACAGCACAGAAAGAAGTGGGGTCGGCGAAGGAAACTTCAGAAAATCCTCACGCGCACGTCCTCTATTATAATCCGGTTACAATTGCTGCCGATCAGAAGCGGAAAAATTTATCTCGCAGGCTCACGGCGGCCGCCATCATCGCGGGCTAGCCCAGCTTCAGAATGTCCTGTTCCTTACTCTTGCCTTGCGCGTCGAGTTTTCCGATGAACTCGTCAGTCAACTTCTGAACCTCTTCTACGCCGCGGCGCTCATCATCTTCCGAAATTTGCTTTTCCTTAAGCGATTTCTTGAGCGCTTCGTTCGCGTCGCGCCTCACGTTGCGGACTGTGAGGCGATGCTTTTCTAGGATAGCATGAACACGCTTGACTAATTCCTTTCTCCTCTCCTCAGTCAAAGGAGGAATCGGCACCCGCAAAATCTTGCCGTCGCTCATCGGGTTGACCCCCAGATCAGAGGAGCGGATTGCCTTTTCGATGGCCGCCAGCAGGCCCGGGTCCCAGGGTTGCACCGTAATCAGCGTCGGGTCAGGAACGCCCAACGTCGCTGCTTGGTTGAGCGGCGTTGGGGCGCCGTAGTAGTCCACTTTGATGTGTTCAAGCAAAGAAGCAGACGCTCGTCCGGTTCGCACAGACCCCAGTTCGTGCTGAAGATCCTCGGCGGACTTCGCCATCCGGCTGCGCGCCTGAGCTAGCGTTTCCTTCACCATGGTCCCGCCTCCGCCCTCGCTATCGGCTGACGAGCGACCCCACTTTTTCTCCCGCAATAACGCGTTTCAAGTTCCCGGGCGTATTCGAGTTAAAAACGATGATGGGCAGGCCATTGTCCATACACAACGAGATTGCCGTCGTATCCATGACAGCGAGTCCGCGCTGCAGTACATCCAAATAGCTGATGCGGGAAAACATCGTCGCCCCGGAGGAGGCGTTCGGATCGCGATCGTACACGCCATCGACCTTAGTAGCTTTCAGGATGACGTCCGCCTTGAGTTCCATGCCCCGCAGCGCCGCAGCCGTGTCGGTCGAAAAGTAAGGACTCCCAGTTCCGCCGGCAAGAATGGCAATGCGTCCCTTTTCCAGATGACGAATCACCCGGCGTCGAATGAAAGGCTCCGCGATTTCCCGCATCTCGAAAGCGGTCACGACGCGCGTGAGCGATCCGCTTTTTTCAAGGGCATCCTGAAGAGCCAAGGCGTTGATGACCGTCGCCAGCATTCCCATGTGGTCGGCCACCACCCGGTCAAATCCTCCTGCGGAAGCGGAAATGCCCCGGATGAAGTTGCCCCCTCCGACAACGATCGCAATCTGCACTCCCGTCTCATGCACCTCGTGGATCTCTTGCGCGATTCTACCCGCGGCTTCGGGGTCTACGCCAAACCCACGGCTCCCCATCAGGGTCTCGCCGCTCAGCTTAAGCAGGACACGTTGAAAAGCGAGGTCGCTCATAGAATTTTGCCGCAGATGAATCCAGGGCGCACAAAGCTCGGAAGGGAAAAGAAGGCCTCACTCAACATGAAGAGTTCGCGGCGGCGCCGGCAAATAAAGTTTCTGATGATGAAAAAACCCGGCTCAGCTTGCGGAGCCGTTTTCGGCCGCTGCGCTGGCCGGCGCTTCCCCCACTTTAAAGCGGGCGTAACGCCGGACCGTAATGTTCTCGCCGAACTTGGCAATCTTCGAATCAATGAGCTCAGCAATGGTCTGTGATCCGGCCGCGTCCTTGATGAAGTGCTGCTCGTAAAGGCAATTTTCCTCGTAAAATTTCCCCAGCCTTCCCTCCACCATCTTCTCGATCACCGCGGCCGGCTTGCCAGACGCCGCCGCCTGCTCCCGCAGGATGCTTTTTTCCCGCTCGAGGATCGCCGGGGCCACATCTCCCTTGCGGATGAACTTCGGATCCGTTGCGCAAACGTGCATGGCAAGATCGTGAGCGAGCTGTTGAAACTCAGGGTTGCGCGCCACAAAATCGCTTTCGCAATTCAGTTCCACCATAACGGCAATTTTTGCTCCGGGATGAACATAAGTCCCGACGAGGCCTTCGGAAGCCGCTCTTCCTGCCTTCTTGGCGGCGGCAGCCTGCCCGCGCTTCCGAAGCACCGTGAAAGCCTGATCGAGATCGCCGCCCGCTTCCTCAAGCGCTTTTTTGCACTCCATCATAGGCGCGCCGCTCATCTCGCGCAGTTTTTTCACTTCATCCGCAGAAACGCCCATGCTCCGCCCGTTCCTCCCTGACCTTTCATGCAGGCGTGGCCGCAATGCACCTGCATTTCCCCGCCGGCCTGACTAGCGCCCAGCCTACCGGCTTCCGGAAACCTCTCCTTCAATCCCATCATCTAGCCCGGCTTTTGCCCGCCCCGCCGCCTTGCGTCGCGCTTTCGGCACTCTGACGCGCCCATCCTCAACCTCTTCAGCGGCGGCCACGTTCATCGAGCCATCCAGCGGTCGGGTAAAGCGTGCTTCTTCGGGCAAAGTCTCCGCGTCTTCTCTTTGTTGCGCTTCGAACGCCGCACGCTCCCGTTCGGCCTCAATCTCTGCGGCGATACGCTCCGCCTCTATCTTTTCGTCTTCCAGTTTCTTTTCTTCGGCGGCTTGCCGGCCCTCAATCACTGTGTCAGCGATGCGCGATGTGAACAACCGGATGGATCGCAACGCGTCGTCGTTGCCCGGGATCACGTAATCCACCATATCCGGATCGCAATTCGTATCCACAATAGCCACCACCGGAATCCCCAGTTTCTGGGCTTCTTTCACCGCGATGTGTTCGTTGTTCGAATCCACCACGAACAGCGCGTCCGGTAATCCAGACATTTCCTTGATGCCCGCCAAGTTGTACTCCAGATGCTGGCGCTCGCGCTCGAGATGCAACACTTCTTTCTTCGGAAGGAGGTCGTAGCGGCCGTCCCGGCTCATTTCATCGAGTTCCTTGAGACGTTGGATCGACTTCTGGATGGTCGCGTAATTAGTCAGCAGCCCGCCCAACCAGCGATGGTTGACGTAAAACATGCCGCAACGGCTCGCTTCCTCCGCTATGGCCTCCTGGGCCTGCCGCTTGGTCCCTGTAAACAGAATCGCCTTGCCTTCCTGTGACAGGTCAGCGACGAACTTCGCCGCCTCCTTGAACAGCTTCAACGTTTTCTGCAGATCAATGATGTAGATGCCGTTGCGCTCGCCGTATATGTACTCCTTCATCTTGGGGTTCCAGCGGCGCGTCTGGTGGCCGAAGTGGACTCCGGCTTCCAGGAATTCCTTCATGCTGATCGTGGACAAATATCCTCCAAACTTCGAGCCCTAGGTGTCAGGCCCTGTGTCAGCCGTTCCCAAGGAACTGCATTAGCCGGGCGCTGAAAAAGCCAGATATCACGCGTCCTTTTCAGCAACCAGCCGGTGCGCATCTGCAATCTTGGTGTCTGGCCCACCTGCTTTTTAACGCTTTGAAAACTGGAACCGCTTGCGGGCGCCCTTCTGCCCATACTTCTTGCGCTCTTTAATGCGTGAATCGCGGGTGAGGAATCCACCACGCCGGAGTTGAGATCTCAGTTCCGGGTTGAACACCAGCAGCGCCCGCGCTAACCCTAGGCGGGCCGCTCCCACCTGGCCATGAAGGCCCCCGCCGTGCAGCAGAATCAGGGCGTCAAACTTCCCTGCTGTTTCGGTCGTCACCAGCGGCTGCTGTAGTTCCAGCCGCATCGCCTCTGAAGGAACGTACTGCTCTAGTGAGCGCCTGTTGATGACGATCTTGCCTTCACCTGGCTTCAGAAACACGCGCGCCACTGCCGATTTGCGGCGTCCAGTGGCGCGAAACTGAGCTGTATCTGACACTCCTGCTCCTTCTCTCTAAAATGTCGCGGTTGATCTGATTTAATGATTGAGGTGAGCTTCTTCGGGCTTCTGAACGGAATGCGGATGGACCGGACCCGCATACACCCTCAACCGGCGGGCCACCTGATCCCCTATGCGGGTCTTAGGCAACATGCCTCGGATCGCTTCCCGAAGCATCTGCTGAGGCTTCGTCTCCATAATCTTTCGCGCAGCGACCTCCTTTAAGCCTCCCGGGTAACCTGTGTGATGCCGGTAGACTTTGGAGTCCAATTTCCGTCCGGTCAAGACGACCTTTTCCGAATTCACAACAATCACGCCTTCTCGATGATCTTCATGTGGCGTATAGTCGGAGCAATCTTTGCCCATGAGCATTTGAGCCGCCCGTGCCGCAACGCGGCCAAGAGCCAAGCCCTCCGCGTTGACCACCCGCCACCGCACCTTGCCTCGCTTCAACCGCTGAAAGTAAGTTCCCATCCATTGCTCCACTGAGCCATTCACTACAATTTTCCCATTATCACTGGAGCTACAATGGTTTGTCAACCTGTCGTATCGCGCAAGCTAAAATGTTACCCGTGAGGTATCGTCGCGCAACTTAAAATGTTACCCGCTATGGATAGGGGTACCGTAATGAGTCGATCTTCGAGAAGAGATTATTTTCAGAGAATTTATCCCCGCTACCAGCAAGCCAGCCGGGCTGAGAAGCGACGCATTCTGGGCTAGTTTTGCGCCAATTGCGGCTACCACCGCAAGCACGCGATTCGCTTGCTGAACAGTTCGCCGCCGCAAGCCAGGCTGCTGGGGAGATGGTGTCCGCCACGATGCCCAGTTTACCCGCAGCCGGCCTTACAAGAAAAACGATAACGCGCACATCGAGCAGAAGAACTGGACGCGCGTGAGCAAGCTGATGGGCTGGGACCGCTACGATACCGCCCAGGCCGTCGAAGCCATCAACGACCTCTAATTGAAAGTCCCCGTTGATGAGAGAGGCCGGGCTTGGACGATTGCCCTGAGAAGGAAGCGCCCGCGACGAGACAACGTGTTCATCGCGGGCGGGCTGATAGAGTCCCATAGCATCAGGGTTTGTATCCCTGCGACCGAGTCCACCACCCTCCTGCGCTCCCAGGGCAGCCCGATTTTAGGCGGGCTTCTTTCCGGTTTCCACCCGGAGATTATTCGTTAAGGACAGGTACGTGCCTGCAAAGCGAGCATCCATTTCCGCCCGTTGCTTGTCGATCTGCGAATTGACCACCCCTTCCAAGGTTACGTGCTGATTGTCCACAATGATGTGGATGGAAGGGATGGCTTGATTCCGGTAATTAACAAAATAGGGGTCATCATAAATTGCCCGCGCGATAGCGATGCGTAACTGATCGTCCATCGGAGATGTAGGCAGAACCGTCAGGTTATTGGTTAGCTCGGTGACGCCTTTGATGTGGGATAAGTAGCTTCCAATATCGGTTTTTTTGTAGGGTTGGGTCACTTGGCCGCTAACCGTCATGCGGCCGTCCTGGACCCCGATCACCACATTATCGAAGATCGTGAAGAACGGATAGGTCACAATGTCTTTCCGCGCCTGCATGAGCATCTGTTCCACTCCAACATCGCCGCCGTTCACGGTGATTTGATCAACCACCTGATTAACGTCGTCTACCTTGGCGGCAGCACGCTGGGCATCCATTTTCACGCCGATGCTATCGACGGTTCCGGTAAGGGTGGCGACGCCGTTTGCGAATTGCACCTGGACGTCTCCGTGCTTGGGGATTCGCGCGTGGTAGAGCTTGTCCTGAATCTCCGCAACAACCTCCGAATTCGTAATGTGCTGCTGGCCGTATACTCCCACGGCAAAAAGAAGAACCAGAAGGGGAAGAAAAAACAACTTTATGGGCCGGTTCATGGGTGTTCTCCTCTCTTTGGGAACCGCGCTGCTTCCAGCCGTTCAGTACCTTGGATGCTGAATTTCGTGGACTAGATGCAGCGGCGGCGCCGGCCACGGCATACCTTCTTGCGGGGTAGATTCGGTTTAAGTTGGGGGGACAGGTAACCGGGCATTTACCGGATTTGCCCATTTTGGTTTAACGCCTCTTCTCTTTTCCGGTAACTGATTGACAAGCGGATAGCCCACTGGTCGATCAGCTTAATAAATAGGTCTTCTTCCTCAACTTCACCGATGCTACGGAAGACCTTCGCGAACACATGACAGGTCAGGTCCTCCGCGCTGCTCTGAGTTCGAGAAATTGCGAGGCAGAGAGAAAAGACACGCCTCTTGTAGGCGTCATAGAGTGTCTTAAAGGCCTCCTCGTCGCCACGTTGCGCCTTAGCAAGGAGCCTACGAACTGGGGCGGACTCCACAGCATCCTGGAATGCGGTGCATTCTTCTGGCTTCACTAACGTCGTTCCTATTGAAAAACAGCGCATTGTGAATCTCCCGCTGGTCAGATTTGCCGGCGTGCTTCATTAGCTTCCTCCGCAAGGCCGAACATGAACCTGAAGAAATTATTGCTTTGACCTTACGTTTTGATCAGCTCGGTCAATTACTCATCGCGTCTGAGCGTCTGATTCACCTGATTAGACTCGCTTGTGGAGCTTGGCGTGACTCAGCGCTTGCTCAAAGGTTTCTTGTCTGATAAAGTCTGTCGCAATAGAGAGTTGCGGTAGAATATCAGCAATCTGCGGACTCCAGTTCTTCTACGCTGTGAACCGGACCTCTTAAAAATGGGTAGACCATGACTGAAAGGAACCAGGGCGCTCGCTCTTTCAGGTTCGGGATTTTCGAGCTCGACCTGCGATCCAGGGAACTGCGGAGGCGCGGCCTGCGAGTGAAGCTCCAGGAAAAGCCATTTCAAATCCTCGGCCTGCTTTTGGAGCGGGCGGGCGAGGTCGTGACACGAAAAGACCTTCGTGAGAAGTTATGGCCTGATACCTTCGTGGGTTTTGACCGCAGTCTGAACACGGCGGTTAATTCCTTGCGGCGCGCGTTAGGCGATTCACCCGGTAATCCCAGGTTTGTGGAGACTCGCGCCCGCGCAGGTTACCGGTTTATTTCGCCGGTGCAGGCTATAACCGCCCTGGTGGATCACGGAGCAACAAGCGTAGAGCCGTTACACGCCATCGCAGTGCTTCCGTTTCACAATGCGAGTGGCGACCCGGAAATGGAGTATTTAAGTGACGGGATTTCCGACGCGCTCATCAACACACTTTCGCAGTTGCCTGCCGTTCGCGTGATGGCGCGAAGCTCGGTGTTTCGTTACAAAGGAAGACAGATCGACCCCCAAGTGGTTGGGCACGATCTGAACGTCCGGGCGCTGCTGACTGGAACGGTCGCGCTGCGCGGAGAGACTTTAACAATCGGAGCTGAGCTCGTGGACACGGCCAAGGGATGGCACCTGTGGGGCGGGCAGTACAAGCGGAATTGCGCGGACATTCTCGGCATCCAGGAAGAAATCTCGAAGGAAATAACGGAAAAGCTCCGGCTTCACCTCTCTGCTGCAGCGCGGGAACGGCTGGGGAAGCGATATACAGAAAACCCGGAGGCTTACCAGAGCTATCTGCGCGGACGATATCAATGGAACAAATTGACGGAGGACGGGATTTACAAGGGCATCGCCTTTTTCGAGCGAGCCATCGAGCAGGATCCCCGCTTTGCTCTGGCTTATGCCGGCCTCTGCGACTGCTACGGGCTTTTCGCTTTTTTTGGGATACGCTCTTCCAACGAGGTCATGCCAAAAGCCGAGCAAGCAGCCCGAAGAGCCCTTGAAATTGATGATTCACTAGCGGACGCGCACGCGTCATTGGGAGGCATTTTAAAATGCCACCATTGGGACTGGACCCGGGCGGAGGCAGAATACAAGAGGGCGCTGGAACTAAATCCGAATCATGCTATCGCTCACCGCTGGTATGCCAATTTCCTTTGCGCGGTGGGAAAGATGGATCAGGCCATCGCTGAGATGGGGCAGGCCCTCGATCTCGATCCGCTTTCTCTGATCATTAACACGGAGGTAGCCTGGATTTCCTATCTGGCCCGTGATAGTCAGCGCGCTGTAGATCAGTGCCTGAAGACGGTGCATATCGAACCACAATTCTTTCCTGCTTACCACATCCTTGGCCTCGCCTATGAGCAGATGGGCGAAAATCACGAAGCGATCAAGGCCTTTGAGAAAGCAAGTCAAGGCTCTTGCGGCAACCCGGTGAGCCTGGCCGGACTGGGCCATGCCCACGCCGTTGGCGGACGGAAGCGCGAAGCCAGGGAAATTCTTACTGAATTGGAAAAACAAGCGAAGAGCCGGTATGTATCTCCGTACGGCGTAGCGATTGTCCACGCGGGTCTCGGCGGGACTTCCGAAGCCCTCGAATGGCTGCACAGAGCGTACGAAGAACGCGACGTATGGCTGGTATGGATCCGGTGCGACCCCCGCTTTGATCCAATACGGAAAGAGACCGCGTTTCAGAGCCTATTACGCAAAATGGGTCTTTCAACTCTCACTCTAACCCCCGTGTAGGGAACCACCTCCCCCGATCAACCGATAGTCGCTTTTGGATGTAGCCTCCCGGCCCGCCGGATCAGTCGTGGGTTCGTCGCGCCTCGGCCTGCGCAAGCGGCAGAGTACGGCGTTGCGCGGATAAGAAACACTTTACATTTTCCTGATCCACTGTTGATCTGAGCTTCGCTTGTACGGCGCATCTCACTAGGCGTTGTCAGTAATTCTCTGATGGAGGACTGAAAATGCGAGTTCAAAAACTAATGATGGTAACGCTTGCGGCGCTGTTCTGCCTGGCGGCGGCGCGCTCAGGCATGGCACAGGTTTACAACGGTGGAATGGGCGGCACCGGCGTGGCAGGTTCGCCTGGGACAAAGGTCTACACTCCGCCCAAGGGCGGCTACAAATCAAGCACCGGGATTGCCATTGGAGCGGCGGCGGCCGCAGGAGTAGGTTTGACCTACTTTATGCTGCGCCGTCGCGGCAGACTGGAAGGCTGTGTTGCGTCTGCGTCCGGGAAGCAGACCATAACAACGAAGGACGGGAAAGCATACGCGCTCACCGCCAACGGCTTGACACTGGGGACAGGAGACCGCGTGGCGCTCAAAGGGAAGAAATCTACGGACGGTTCCGGCGCCGCCCAGTTTACGGCCGATAAGCTTGTGAAGGATTACGGTCCGTGCAACTGATTACCGGGAGCGCTGCACGGGACCGCAGGACTTTGCATTGTCCGCTCTCTGCCTGCGTGCTAACATCCCACCTTGCGCCTGGTTCTTTAAGCGCAGGGTGGGAACGAAGGCACGATGGCAGAACTGGCGGGTCTCGACGCCGTAGCCCAAGCTGAACTAGTGCGGCGGAAGCAGGTAAAGCCCATCGAGTTGGTGGACGCCGCGATTGGGCGCATTGAGCGCCTGAATCCGGAGATCAACGCGGTGGTGCGGCCGATGTTCGAATGCGCGCGAGATACGGCCCGCCAGGAAAACCAGCTTCCAAAAGGTCCCCTGCGCGGCGTTCCCTTCCTGGTCAAAGATCTCGTGGCCGCGTGCGCCGGCGTGCCGCTGACCGGAGCTTGCGCGTTTCTCAGAAACTACATTCCGGATCATGACAGCGAGCTGGTGAGCAGGCTGC
>JBOGJZ010000361.1:0-1748 GCA_050745645.1 Terriglobia bacterium
CAAGGAAGATTTCATCCCGATGGCGTGCAGGGCGACATGATCCGCGAGCATTTGCCGTCGCGGCAATACGGTGGCTACGTATTGAACACATTCGGTTCCGGGCTCGGTCGTGATGATCTTTTCTTCACATTTCTGAGTCCTGATCTGGCCGCATTTGGCAAATTGAGCGATCTGGAAGCGTTGGTTGACGGCTATCTTGGCAACCGCGCCGGGTTAAACTCCAATTCGCAGTTTGCAAACTGGGAGGCGGAACTGGAGGGATCAGGACCACAATGGGGAATTACGACCGGAAAAGCCGCCGCCGGTCTTGCAACACCCTGGCTGGCGGGTACCTCGAAGGCTGCCAAGGCTGACCTGAATGCTCTGCTTGCGCCGGTCGAGGCTGTGCTTTATCAGGTGGACTGGAGCAACAATTTCTCCGCTCAGGTTGACGTCATCTGCCAAACTCCTCAGAGCGCCCAGACGCTGGCGCAGATTTTAACGCTTTTGCGCGATTCCGCCTCGTCAGCCAGCTCACACCCGCCTGCGATGACAAGCTTCATTCAAAACCTGCAGATTGACACGGATGGCAGCCGCATTGAGCTCGCGGGGTCCGGCTCTCCAGCCCTTCTCAGTCAATTCCTCAGCGGGATTACAGGACGGTGATGGGTTCTCGCTCCGCTGCTTTCACGGAGAGCAAGCTTAGCTGGGAATGACGCGACGGTAGGGCAGCCATCACGGTCAACGCAGCCCTGACCGTTGGCTTTTCTCACCTTGTAACCGGCGGTAATCTTCCGGTGTGTCCACATCGAGCGTTACGGCGGAATCCTCGCATTCCAGCCATTGCGCAGCCGCATGGTACTTCTGGATCACGGTGTTTGCTCCTACGCCGGGGCCCAGGCTCATGAGCTCCGCAAACAGCGTTCTTCCGATCACAATCGGATGCCCTCGTTGGCCGTTGTGAACCGGAATCACCACCGGCGCATTTGTCTGGCGGAACTTCGCAGCCAGCGCGCGCACCACTTCAGCGCCTACAGCGGGATGATCCACCAGGCAGAGCAAGACGCCATCAGCGCCAGATCCCTGGATGATCCTGAGCCCCGCCTGAAGTGAGGAAGTCTGTCCTAAAAGATACTCAGGATTCGTCACTACTTCGACGCCGGAAAGCTGGGTCTGCTGCTGGATTTCCGCTGCGTGATGGCCCAAAACCACAGCGATGGGGGACAGCTCCGCCTGCCGGAGCTGGGCGAGAATTATTTCCAGAAAGGTGACGCCGCGATATTCCAGCAGCGCCTTATCCCGGCCCATGCGCGACGATTCGCCGGCGGCAAGCACGAGGCCGGCAATTCGACTCATGAAGTTTGATGGGCCTTAGGGTGAAAAGCCAGAGAGGAAGCCAAAAGCGCGGCGTTCCGGCGCACAGCAATCATTTCCGCCACAACCGAAACTGCGATCTCTTCCGGCGTCAGCGCGCCGATATCGAGACCGACCGGAGAGTGCATGCGATCCAATTGCTCTGGTTGCACTCCCTCGCGTTCCAAAACTTTAAAGAACTCGATCAGCTTACGGCGGCTGCCCACCATACCCACGTATCGCGCTCCGCTTGCCACTGCCCAGCGCAAGCACGCAAGATCACCCTTGTGGCCGCGCGTGGCGATGACCAGGTAAGAGAATCTATTGGGATGAAGCTGAGGAAAAATTTCTTCCCACGGGCCGGAGTAAAGCTGCGCCGCGCCCGGAAAGCGCTGGTGATTGGCAAAGGCCTCGCG
>JBOGJZ010000362.1:0-6569 GCA_050745645.1 Terriglobia bacterium
GATGAATGCTGTCTTCTTGCCTTAGCAGGTTGCTGAAAAACATTCCGGAGCGGTGTCATTCTGAGCCTATTAGCTTCCCTTTGAACCGTTCTGCAAGCAAATAACTTACGAAATTCCTCGTCGCCTGTGGCGCCTCGGAATGACAGGCTGGGCGATTTTTTCAGCAACTTAGAGCAGAACTGTACACCCTCACGATCGAGTAATCGTTCCAGCATGGTTTTTCCTTATTCCGAGTTCTCCTGGTCCAGGGCTGCCAATGCTTGTGTCCCTCAAGATATCGGCAGGTCAGTTAAATTTCTTGAGAGGGAAATGTATCTAAGGGACATGGCTCTGCCGCAAGCGGGGGTAGCGCAGCGGCGCACCATGGGAGTGTCAAGGGATTCTCAATCCGAATCCGTAATAGGACGTATACCCTCGACCTGCCCCCCTATTGATTCCAAAGCACTTTCTCGCTTTGCCACATCCTCGCCCCTGGAGGCGGGTTAGCGCAACAGGCCGGCGCTGTCAGCCTCTTTCCGGTGAAACAGGGTTTGCAAAAGATTAGAGCCATGGGTTCAAGACACCGATTCACCCCGATGGGATTCATCCAGCCTAACAACTCCAGATGATACGAAGGAGACCCATGAGACTCATGAGACAAGAAATTTTCAGGAGGCAT
Source organism: Terriglobia bacterium (assembly GCA_050745645.1). Taxonomy (GTDB): domain Bacteria; phylum Acidobacteriota; class Terriglobia; order UBA7540; family UBA7540; genus RH2-MAG17b. The sequence continues at coordinate 659 of JBOGJZ010000362.1, forward strand.
AGAGCCGTCGTCATTCCCGCGTAAGCGGGAATCCAGGCCCCGCTTCGGCGGGAATGGCTACTGGCGAGCGCGAGCTGGTGTGGCGTTTCTCAAATACGTGACACATAACCTCCATCGCGTTGTCATGCTGAGCGAAGCGACCTGTCCCGGCGAAGTCAGGAAGCATCTGCTTGCAAAACAAGGGGAAAGCAGATTCTTCGCTGCCCTCAGAATGACAGTTCCAGGAAAGCTCGCTAAAGAGCAAGAATTCACGATCTTGCAATACAGAGGAAGATCAAGCTGAGGGCGCGGGGCGCACGGCAAGGATCTCGCGCCGGCCGGAGCGAGTCAGGAAGGTCTTGAGGCTTGCGCCGGCGGCAAGCCGCTCCATCTCGCGGTTGGTGACGGGCGGATAAGAAAATGACTTTTTTGCGTCGGATTCGTTCGCGTAGGAAGTGAGCGTTTCAAGCCACCATTTACGCTCGACGCCAGCCGGGTGCTGAGGTTCGCGTAGGATGCAAAAAAGAGCGCCAAGCGGCTGCAGAAGCGCGAAGAAGCGCGCTGCAATTTCCGGCAATGTGTCATGCGGCGCCAAGTCAAACAGGTTCCAGCAGAAGATTGCCTCTAGCGAACCTTCGGAAATCGTTGGAAGCCGGTTCAGGAACTCTTTCACCAGGAAGACAGGTATCTTGCCCGAGTGATCCCAGAGCTTGGGGTCAGAATTAAAGAGGGGCGTGATCAAATCTGCGGCGTAGAACTTGGCGTCACGCTGCAGCAGAATTTGCAGCGTGGCTGGGGAAACAGGGCCACAATCTAGAACTTTTGGGCGCTGGAGATCGCGCAGGCGCTGCCACAGCCACTCCAATCCCTGGCTCGCGGCTGGTCTTCCGCCTGGTAGGCGTGCTGTGCCTGCGGAAGTGTTGTACTCAACGGTGTGGGGCATTCTTCGTGGCGGATCGCTCGAAAGTTCCTGCGGGCCGGCGTCCATAGCCCCGCCAAGAGCGGTTCACGCCTTGATAGCTATCGCCGAGGCGAGCGCGCGGGGTGCGGGTGCGGCCTTATCTCCATCTCGAAGAATCTCGATGCTGCCTTTAAAGTAGGCGCCTTCCTCAATCGCGACGCCGGCCGAGGTCAGGTCGCCGGTCACGCTGCCCGTGCGGCGTATCTCAACCTTATCGCGAGCATTGATCTTCCCATTCAGCTTGCCGCTTACCACGACCTGCCGCGCAGTAATGTCAGCTTTCACCTGCCCCTGCTGCCCTATGGTCACGCAGTGATCTTGCAGGTTAAGGGTTCCTTCAAACTGACCCTCAATGGTTAAATCCTCGTCTCCGTTCAGGTCTCCGTGCAACGTAACCGAGCCGCCCAGAAACGTCTGGTGCTGGTTTGCCGTATAAGGGCTGGAAGCTTTTAGTGTTGTATCGCTCATCGGCTCTTCCAATCTTTCTACACTAGGATTTGGGGCCATAGGCCGGGCGGGCTGTGAATCCACGAGGATCAGCGGAGTTTCCTTCGAGACTGGCAAATTCGGTCTCAAAGGAGCAGGCTGAGCCTGATTCTTCTTTTCCCACCACATAAAGCCCGTGTCACCTTCGCGCAGCGGCGCATTGCCCCTCCTCCAATTCCCTCTTATCCGCCTAGGCGATAATGCATCTTATACCACCCGGCCGTTAAGCGCAACGCGAAAGGCGTGGTGAAGAACACTCACCACAGAGACCACTGAGAACACGGAGCCCAACGGTCGGCGGACCCGTACAGTGTCCTACTTATGCGGTTGCACTACCAACTCCAGTCGCTCGAGAGGGTCAAGGCGTTGCCGTCGAGCTTGCCAAAATCGGGTGTTTTAAAAAGGCCGACCTGATAATACCCAAAGAGCTCGGCCGAGTTGTAATGCAGATAGCCGGCCGTAATCGAATGACCTCGGCCGAACCGCAGAGTAAGCGAGGGGCCAAACTGGTAAGCCCACGTCGCGGGCAGGCCCTGGTCAATTTGCTGAAGTCCGAGATCGGCGATCAGCGTGTAATCGAGCGGACCCCAAAGCGTCCCCTTCAGGCGCGAGGTCGCAAAATGGCGCGTATAGAACCTGGGATTGAAAAAGCCCATAAAGATACCTTTGCGCTCTCCGGCGTAACCCATGGCCAGCCCGGAGTAGCCTGCCTGCAGCGAAAAACGCTCTGATTCGACCAGATCATGCCTGATCTTTACCGAAACCCCGCTGCCGCTATCCCGCATTTGCCCTGAAAAGAGATCTGTCTGCATGTAAACCGGCGTCGAATCACGCTCGTGGAACACGGACGCAGTGAAGTGAGTTCGGCCGCTAAAGACATATCTGATCCCCGCATCCAAGCGAATTTTCATCGCGCCGAATTGGACGGAAACTGGAGTATCCGTGATCGCCTGGCGCGAGAGTGTAAAATCCAGGCGAAGCTTGCCGGAAGGAATAAAACTGAATCCGCCAAAGCCGACTGGAACGATCTCCGGGCTTCGGAGGGTGAGGGGGCCCGTATCGACTGATGGGATAAAACCCGCTCCCGTCCGAGCTACTCCCAGGCCGCCTCGCGCAACGAGGCGCCTTGAGATTTCCGTGGTCTGTCCGTAGAGCAACTCTGATGGCGCCACCGTGCCTCGAAGGATTCCCTCCGGGCTATTAGAAGGCATCGAACTGATCTGCAGATATGATTGCGATCTGGGCAGCGCCTTGAAACCGATCCGCACATTTCCGCCGTAAGAGTTGAGGTCCTCGGCCTCGTGGCCGTACTTGGTCAGGGCGACCTCGCGAGCGTAGGAGGCGGTGGTATGAATCGTCACGGCCGACTCGCCGCGGACCCGCGTCTCAAGCGCTTGAACGCCGCGATTATCCGGGCTTAACTGCGCCGCGCGGGAGAGCAGGGACATCGCGGCCTTTCTGCTGCCGCGCGCGCGATCGATGCGAGCCAATAGAACAAGCGCATCGAAATCAGCGGGGCGCTCCGCGACCAGGCGAGATGCCAAGGGATAAGCGGGGCTGGGGCGGCCTAAGTAAAAGTCGATCTGCGCGGCGCCATAGAGCGCTGCGGCGTTCTCAAAATTCTCGCCGAGCGCCGAATCATAGTCCTTAAGAGCCTGCTCCAGCCGGCCTTCCTTCTGTTCGAGGCTCGCCTCAAGGATGCGAGCTTCCGTGTCCTGTGGATGCTGGTTCAACAGGCGGTGAAGAGTTTTATCTGCGTCGCCGTCCTTTTCCAAGTCCATTTCCAGCCGCGCGGCCGCGAGCTCGTATTGTTCGTTTGAAGGATTCAGGGCCTGCAACTGCTTCTCAGCTTGGAGCGCTTCTTTCCGCTGGCCAGACCACAAATAGACGCGCGAAAGCGATTGAAGCAGTATGAGGCTCTTTGGAGATTTCTGAAGCAGCGCGCGATATATCTCGATCGAAGCGCTGTATTGCCGGTTCCAACTTAAAACCAGCGCCAGATGAGCTTGGGCTGACTGATCTTGTGGGTTCAAGCGGAGTGCGCCATGGTCTGCATCAATAGCGGCCGGGTAGTTGCCGAGTCGGGCTTCGGCAACGGCCAGGCTTTTGAATGCTGTCGCGTCGCGCGGGTGACCGGCCAGGTAACTTAGGTAATAACTCACAAAGGCCTGCGGCGGCGATTCAGGAGCAGGGCGGAGCGATCGCCAGCGGCTCACATCCGCAGCTAATCCTGTTTGCCGGAGCGGATTTGGGTTTGCGCCGCTGAAGGGATAAGAAGCCACATCGTTCTCGGGCAAAAGACCGGCCGCAGCCTCGCTGGCGGGTTGTTCCATCGCAAACGCATTAACCTTCTGGATGCTGTGTTTCCACTGCGCGCGCGCCAGATCTTCCTGCGTCCGCACTAAAATCTCCTGGCGCAGCGGTTCCGTCAGGCGGGTGGTTGCAACTGCGGGCAGCCCCGTATGCTGGTGTACAGCCGGCGTGTTAGCTGACAGCACGGTTTGGGCTGTTCTGAACGCCGCAGTCTTTCCAAAGCGGCCGCGCATCTCGCTCAGCAGCCGTTTCGCCGCCTGGTATCTCTGCAGAGCAATATCCGCGTAGATTTCGCCTAGCAACGGATTGGGATTGCCCGATGCGAAGCGGCCGGCTCGGCGGAAATAGGTGTCGGCCAAAGCAGCCTCCCGCATCTTCAGAGCATCCCAGCCCATCAGGGCCAGGAAGGAACGATCGTTGGGTTGGAACTTCAGCCCCTCGCGCAGCTCCGCCATCGAGCGACGGTAGTGATGCGCATGGTAGTCGCTAACAGCTGCCATATAAAGCGGTGCGCTAACCGGGCGAAGCTTGAACTCCCAGAAAGCTGCCGCGCCCGCGAGCAGCACCAAAGAAATGATGATTCGATTACTCAGGATACTCATGAACCGGTCTCAGGCTTCGGCTTAAGAGGGTGTGTGAAGACTGCGGTATTTGAGTTGTAGCGGCGCTCGGCGCTACAGCCGCTGTTTTCACGCAGGCTCCTCAGCCGTGTGAACCACCGTCTCCCATTTCTGAAATCCGGAGAGGAAGCGCAGAAAACCCTGGAACCGGTAATAGAGGACGAGTTGCCGGAATCCGAAGTTTTCAACCAGCGCCCATCCTAGTAGCGCGGCCAGATCCCGCTTGGCGGGATAGCGGCGGTAGGTGATCTCTTCCAGTAAGACAGCTCCGACCGACAGAAATGAGGCGTACACCAGGCTCAAAACGACCAGAGGAATGTAAAAGGCCGAAAGCGCCAAGTGCAGCGCGAACGCCAGAGGGACGATTGCGTATCCTGCCAGCTCGACGGCGGCGCCCAATCCTTCCACATAAACGTGAAACGGAAAGCTGAACATGCCTACGGAGCCGTATTTCGGATTGAAGAGCATTTCCGAGTTCAGCCAGAGAGTCTGGCAGAGCCCGAGGTGCCACCGCCGGCGCTGTCGCGCGAGCATTGGAAGGGATCGCGGGCATTGCGTCCAGCAAACGGTATCCATGGTGAAAGCCATGCGAATGCGTTCACCCTTCTGGCGGGACCAACGGTACAACCGGACAATGAGCTCCATATCTTCGGCTACCGTAGCAGAGCTGAATCCGCCTGCTTTCAGGATAGTTTCGCGATGATACACCGCCATCGCGCCGGAAACGATCAGTGTTCCTGCAACCAGATCCCAACCGGCGCGCCCAAATAGAAAGCTGCGCAGATATTCCACCACCTGCAGGTTTTCGATCCATGACTTCGGCAAGCTGACCTGGGATACTTGCCCGTCGCTGACGCTGCATCCATTCAGAATGCGGATGATGCCGCCGCTTACTACGGTGTTTCCCGGCGAGAGCACGACCGGGCGCATCAACCGCAGCAGCGCGTCCGGCTCGATCAGGCAGTCAGCGTCTAGCGTGCAGAAGTATGGCGTGCGGCAGAAATTGATTCCCGCATTCAGCGCGTCCGGCTTGCCGCCATGCCTCTTGCTCAGCACCACGAGTTGAGGCCTGTCCGGGCTCGCGTAAAAGGCGGCAGCCGGCGCGGTCGGCAGAAATGGGCGGTAAATAAAGTCAGCGCGGGACAGCTTGAATTCCAGGATCAGGCGGGAAAGCGTGGCGTCAGAAGAACCGTCATCCACCACAAGAACTCGAAGGCCGGGATAATCCGACCGGAGCGCCGAGCGGACTGTCTCAAGAATTGAATCTTCCTCGTTACAGGCAGGGATGATGACGGTGAGAGGAAGCGCCGCGCCGAGGTCACGCAACTCGCCGGGACCTCGATAAGCCAGCCGGCGGTTATAGGAGATGGCTGAGGCTAGCGAGAGCCCCATGAGGAACGTATAAATACCGTTACCTGCAAAGAAATAGGCGATGGTCAGCGCGTTGAACATGTTCATTCCATGTTGAACCGCTTCCCAGAACACCGTTCCATCCCCCGATTAGGGCTCTAGCCGGGGATCATCGCTTTCACACTCACGCAGCGCTGGTCCT
>JBOGJZ010000363.1:0-2310 GCA_050745645.1 Terriglobia bacterium
AGCGCTCCGTGGCGCGTTCACGATAAGTTTTTGCCACCGGAGCTCTGATGTGGCGCAGCGTCTTCCATTTTACGGTTACTCGCAGAACCTTTTGATAAGATGGGTATCGGTTGCTCGCAGCGAGTTAAGGGAAGTTTATTGAATGCTGCGCAACGGAATTCAAGCTGAAAGAGTGTGCGTATGTCTCAGCAGTCGATTGGCGACTATGGAATCATCGGCAACTTGCGGACTGTTGCCCTGGTAGGTAAAAACGGCTCGATCGACTGGCTGTGCTACCCGCGTTTTGACTCGCCAAGCGTCTTCGGCGCCATCCTCGATTCTCAAAAAGGCGGCTCTTTCAGCATTGCTCCGATTGTCCCTGCACAGACCCATGAGCAGCGCTACTGGCCGGATACGAACGTCCTGATTACAGGCTTTATCTCAGCGGAGGGCTCCGGAGAAGTCATTGATTTCATGCCTCTGGCGCGGGAGGATGAACCGGAAGGACAGCTTTCTATCATCCGCCGCGTAAAAGTGGTGCGAGGTGTCATGGCTTTCCGGATCAAATGCCACCCGGCGTTTGATTATGGACGAGCGGAACACCGGGCGGAATTCTCCGGGCAAGGGGTGGTCTTTCGCTCTTCCGGTCTCAGCCTTTCGCTTGCCACCTCCGTGCCGCTCAAAGTCAACGAAAACGGCGTCGAGGGTGAGTTCACACTGAAGGAAGGAGAAGCCGCCACTTTCATCCTGCGCGGCATCGCGCCCGGTGAAGGATGTGCGAAGCCTCTGGGCGAAGAAGAGTCTCTCACACAGATCAAGCAGACGGTGGAATACTGGCAGCGATGGATTTCAAAGTGTACCTACAAGGGCCGCTGGCGGGAGACGGTTCAACGCTCAGCCTTGGCGCTGGAACTGCTGGTTTACGAGCCCACTGGCGCCGTTGTGGCTGCTCCGACTTGTAGCCTGCCTGAGAAAATCGGCGGCCAAAGGAATTGGGATTACCGCTACAGTTGGATTCGCGATTCCTCCTTTACCGTGTATGCGCTCCTTCGCATCGGCTTGACGGACGAAGCTGACAGGTTCATGGAATGGCTTAAGCGGCTGTGCAGCGAATTGCAAGATGGAGGATCACTGCAGACCGTTTACGGCATCGACGGCCGCCGCAAGCTGAGCGAAGAAACTTTGGATCACTGCCCGGGGTACCAAAGCTCCCGCCCGGTTCGCATCGGAAACCGCGCCTACGAACAATTGCAGCTCGACATCTACGGCGAGCTGATGGACGCGGTCTACTTGTACAACAAATATCGCAATCCAATCTCCTCTGAATTGTGGGACGACCTGCGTCGCCTTGCTAACTGGGTGTGCGTGAACTGGCAGCTTGAAGATCAGGGTCTTTGGGAAATGCGGGGCAGCGCACGCCATTTTGTGTATTCGAAAGTCATGTGCTGGGTGGCGCTGGACCGTGTGATACGCATCGCTCAGAACCGGTCTTTGCCGGCGCCCTGGGACAAGTGGCTTCGATGCAGAGACGAGATTTACGAGCAGGTCATGCGCCAGGGTTGGAATGATCAGCGGCAGTCATTCGTGCAGTCATACGGCAGCGATTCGCTCGACGGGTCAAACCTCGTGCTGCCGCTGGTTTTTTTCATGGCGCCTACTGATCCGAAGATGCGGCGAACCATCGAGGCCATCTGCCAGCCATTCGGCAGTGGCGGCCTAACCTCCGACGGGATGGTCTACCGTTATGACACTCACCAAGCCGGCGACGGACTTGAGGGTGGAGAAGGCACTTTTAACCTATGCACTTTCTGGCTGGTGGACGCTCTAACGCGGGTCGGCCGGACAGATCCTGTATGGGTTCAAAAGGCGCACCTGATTTTCGAGAAAATGCTGCGCAAAGCCAATCATCTTGGACTCTATGCCGAAGAGACGAGTGTGAGCGGAGAACAGATTGGGAATTTTCCGCAGGGTTTAGCGCATCTTTCGCTGATAAGCGCCGCGGTCAACCTGGACAACGCGCTGGAAAAGCGCGGCAGCATCAACGCCAGCGAGATTGATCCAAACGCAACCTAAATGTACTGAGTTATAAATTCGCTGCATAAGTCCGAATGTCATTCCGAGCACAGCGAGGAATCTGCTTGTGATCAGGGGATTGAAAACAAAGCAGATTCCTCGGTCCGATCAAAAACATCGGCCCTCGGAATGACAGCGACCTGGGCATCATTTCATCAACGAACTTCTGACTCAGGACACTAATGAGGTTTCCATGGCTGATAAGATTTTACCGGCTTTTCCTGCCCGCACTAAGCTGGCTTACGAGAACGGGGATTT
>JBOGJZ010000364.1:0-2936 GCA_050745645.1 Terriglobia bacterium
AAAGCAGGAGGCGCGGCGGCGCGGGGTGTCGCGGTAGCGGATGGCTTTGGGGACCTCGCGAGCTTTGACGAGATTGGCGCGGTTGGCGGCGAGGACTTTGGCGGAGACGGTGTAGGGGCGGCGAGGCTGGGGAGCGGAATCCGGAGCCGGGACATGTGCTAGGCTAGCATATTAGCCTCCCGGTTGTCAAGGGGGGAGCGCAGAGTTTCGCGTTTGCGAAACTCTGCGGCGGGTGGTTGAAAAAACAAAGGCCGCAGAGTTTGAATGCACAAACTCTGCGTTACTTGCTCCCGCTTTAATGCACGGCGTGATTTCACTTGAAATTCCGTCCCAAATTGTGTATCATTCTAATGAACCCTTAACCCACATTCTCGTACCCCCCGTTTAATTGAGCATAGTCAGCAGTCTAAGGTACGGGACTATTTTTGTCTTTGGGGAGGATGAATGCTAAAGATCGCGATAGGACTCGGTGTGGCGGCGCTTGTCGCCATGTCTGCTCCGTCTAAGGCCGGAACGCCGGCGGCTTATGCGCCTATTTCTTTATGTTCCACCGGGAAGGCGGCCTGGAAAAAGGGCGTGGCCAGTTGGTACGGGGAGGAATTCCAGGGTGATCCGACTGCCAGCGGCGAGGCATTTAACATGAATGCTTTAACGGCAGCCCATCGGAATCTCCCTCTGGGCACAGAAATCAAGGTAACAAATCTTCGGAACCATCGATCCCTGGTTCTGCGTGTTAATGATCGCGGCCCGTTTATTCCGGGCCGTATGCTCGATGTCTCCCGTGCTGCGGCGCGCCGACTGGGTTTCGCCGGGAGAGGCCTGGCGCCTATTCGGATCGATGTCGTGAAGCTGCCCAAGGATTGTCAAGGCGAGTCGGCCTGCCGCAGCGCTCTCCTCGCCATGAACTGACCCGTGAAGCATGTAGCGCAGAGTTTCGCGTTTGCGAAACTCTGCGGCTGTTGATCTTTGGGAATCAGAAACCGCAGAGTTTGAAATGCACAAACTCTGCGCTACCCCCGCTGCGGCTGTTAGTTGAAAAACAAGAAAAAGCCGCAGCGTTACACTGCGAACGCTGCGCTACAACGGCCAGATCTATCGAACTTCCGGGGCGCAGTGCAAGGTCACGGTTTTTGCAACATACGTAAGTCGTGGCCGCCCATTTCCCGGGGCTGAGGAAGGCTCATCATGCCAAGCATGGTCGGCGCAATGTCTGCCAGCGCGCCTCCTTCTCGCAGGCTGACGCCCTTCCTCTGTGGCGACACCAAAACAAACGGCACGGGGCTGGTAGTGTGGGCTGTGTGCGGGCCGCCGGTTACCGGGTCGATCATCAACTCAGCGTTCCCGTGGTCGGCCGTGATCATCATGACGCCTTCCTTCACCCGCACGGCCTTATAAATCTCCGCCAAACAGCCGTCGATGGTCTCCACCGCCTTGACGGCCGCCTCCAGCTTTCCAGTGTGGCCCACCATGTCCGCGTTGGCGAAATTAACGATGAGCACGTCGAAGGAGTCTTGATTCACGGCCTTGACAACCGTCTCTGCGATGCCGGCCGCGCTCATTTCAGGCTTCAGGTCGTACGTGGCCACTTTGGGCGAAGGCACCAGAATCCGCTCTTCACCCGGATAAGCCTTTTCCACTCCGCCGTTGAAAAAGTAGGTGACGTGCGCATACTTCTCAGTTTCCGCTACGCGCAGATTCTTGAGATCCAATGAGGCCATGACTTCCGCCAGAATATGAGTGAGCTCCTGCGGAGCGAACACGCAGGGCAGCGTAAACGTCTTGTCGTAGCGAGTCATGCCCAGGAACTGCAACTTCTCAGGAAAATTGCGCCGAGGAAAAGCCGCTAGATTCGCCTGGGTCAGCGCGCGAGTGATTTGGCGCGCGCGATCCGCGCGAAAGTTGAAGAACATGACCGCATCGCCCGATTGGATGGTCGCAACCGGTTCATTGCCGCCACTCGAGTCAGTGACGACAATCGGAGGCATAAACTCGTCGGTGACGCCCTGGGTGTAAAAGTTCTTGACCGCTTCGATGGGATCGCGCGTCTTATACCCTTCACCGTTCACCATCGCGTCATACGCCTTTTGAATGCGGTCCCAGCGATTGTCCCGGTCCATCGCGTAGTAGCGGCCCGTCACCGTAGCAATCTTGCCGACGCCGTACTCGCGGATTTTTTGCTGCAGTCGCGCCAGATAATCTGCTCCGCCCGTAGGCGGCGTATCGCGGCCATCCAGGAAGGGATGGATGAACACCTGTTCAACATGGTTTTCCTTTGCCATGCGAAGCAGTGCGTAAAGATGTTCCTGGTGTGAGTGCACGCCGCCGTCGCTTAGGAGGCCGAGCAGGTGCAAGCGCGACGATCTCGCGTTTTTCATTAGTTCGGCGAGCGGAGGCTTCTTGAAGAAGTCTCCGCTCGCGATGGACGCATTAATGCGCGTGATTTCCTGAGAGACCACGCGCCCGGCGCCGATGTTCAGGTGGCCCACTTCGGAGTTTCCCATCAGGCCGTCAGGCAGTCCTACCCGTAGACCTGAGGCGTCCAGCAGCGTGGAGGGGAATTCCGCCAGCAGGCGGCTATAGTTCGGCGTGCTGGCGAGCGCGATGGCGTTGGCGGCTCGCTCGGGCCGATAACCCCAGCCATCCAGGATAATGAGCGCGACAGGTTTGCGTGCTGGCATAGTTATCAGCCCTGAAAATTCGGTCAAGAGATGGAAAGGCGCCGCTTTCTTACGGAGCGGATGTCTGCGGGGCCGCTGCTGCATCCGGCGCCAGGCCGACCTGATCCGCAATGCTGCTGATCGCGGTGATACAAAAAGCGATGTGCTCCTCAAGAGGAATGCCGAGTTCTTCCGCGCCGCGGCGGATATCATCCCGGCTCACAGAGCGCGCGAAGGCTTTATCCTTCATGCGCTTCATTACGGACCGGGGTTCGAGGC
>JBOGJZ010000365.1:0-2188 GCA_050745645.1 Terriglobia bacterium
CTGTCATTCTGAGCAAAGCGAAGAATCTGCATTTGAGCGGAATCAATAGGTCGTGAGATTCTTCCTTCACTTTGCTCAGGACCGCGTCCGGCTCCTCAGAATGGCCGGCTCTCAGATTTTTTCAGCAACCTGCTAATGGCGGCCTAAAATGTTTGCTAAAAAAAGAATTTATAATCTTGCAATGCAAGGCTCGTCTTTCAATCCTCCGGCTTTGCCGTTCTTTGCGCGGGACCGTTCAGCTAATTCGGGCAGCGTTGGCCCTCATTCCACGGTGACGCTCTTTGCCAGGTTGCGAGGCTTATCCACGTCGCAGCCGCGCAGCACGGCGCAGTGGTAAGCAAAAAGCTGCAACGGCACCACCGTCAGCAGCGGCATGAGGATGCTGTGATTATGCGGCACTTCGATGGTGTGGTCCACCATGGAGCGCAGCCGTGAGCTCCCTTGCGTAGTCACCCCAATCACAGGCCCTTCCCGGGCGCGGATTTCCTGAATGTTCGAAATCATCTTGTCGTAGGAGCTATCCTCCGGGACAAGGGCGATGGTGGGAAACGAGCGGTCGATCAGCGCAATGGGGCCGTGCTTCATCTCTCCGGCGGCGTATCCTTCGGCGTGGATGTAGGAGATTTCCTTCAGCTTGAGCGCTCCTTCCAGTGCGACCGGGTACTGGTATTTGCGACCCACGTAAAGGAAGTGGGCCGCGCCGCAGTAGGCGCGGGCAAGTTCCTGGATGCGGTCAGACTCGCGCAGCACCTCGCGGATCTGGTCCGGCGCCTCCTCTAATCCGCGCAGCAACTTCTCTCCTTCTTCATAGGAGAGATCACGTCCGCGGCCGATGAGCAGCGCCATGAGCGTCAGGATGGTGAGCTGGGAAATGAAGGACTTCGTGGACGCCACACCAATCTCAATTCCGGCATGGGAGTACACTCCGGCATGAGTTTCCCGTGCAATGGTGCTGCCCACCACGTTCACGAGCCCCAGGACCAGCGCTCCTTTTCGCTTGGCCTCGCGCAGCGCGGCCAGCGTGTCCGCGGTTTCCCCCGACTGGCTGATGGCCAGCACCGCGGTGTTCTGGCGGATGTTCAGCTTGCGGTACCGGAACTCGGAGGCCAACTCGGTTTCAACCGTTAAATCGGTCAGAGTCTCAAAAACGTACCGGGCGTAAAGCCCCGCGTAGTAGGACGTGCCGCAACTCACGATGATCAGGTGCCGCGCCTTTTCGAGGCGGTCCATGACCGACTCCAGACCGCCGAGCTTGGCGACGCCTTCAGAGTGGTTCAGCCGGCCGCGCAGCGCGTTTTCAACCGCTTCAGGCTGCTCAAAGATCTCCTTGAGCATGAAATGGGGATAGCTTCCCTTGTCCATCGCCTCAGGGCCGCCCTCCAGGCTCTGAGCCTCGCGGCTGACGGAACGGTTGTCCAGGGTCTTGATGTCAAAGCGGCCGGGCTGGAGGCGCGCCACCTCGTTATCCTCTAGAAACACCACTTGGTCGGTATGCTGCGCCAGCGCCGAGCTGTCCGAAGCGGCAATGGCGTGGTCCGGGCCGATTCCAAGCACGATTGGGCTGCCCCGCCGCGCCACTATAATTTCCTCGGGCCGCTCCGCATGGATAACCGCCAGGCCGTAAGTGCCTTGGACTTCTTGCAGCGCCTTCATGACAGCCGCTTCGAGGTCGCCGTGGTATGACCGCTCGATGAGATGAGCCAGAACCTCGGTATCCGTCTCACTGCGGAATATATGGCCCTCGGATACCAAACGCTTCTTCAGCCGCTCGTAATTCTCAATGATGCCGTTGTGGACTAAGAAGAGTTTTCCCGTGCAATCGCTGTGCGGATGAGCATTCTGTTCGGTCGGCCTGCCATGCGTCGCCCAGCGAGTGTGGGCGATGCCGACCAAGCCTTCAGGAGAGTCTCTCTCGACTACTGCTTCCAGTTGCGAAACCTTGCCCACCGCCTTCGCAAGGTACGGTAAAGAGTTGAGAATGGCTATCCCACTCGAGTCGTATCCGCGATATTCCAGCCGCTTCAAGCCTTCGAGCAAAATGCCGCGGGCGTCTCGGCGGCCCACATAGGCCACAATGCCGCACATAGGATCAGGATATGAGGTTAGCGTTTGTCCGGCGGGCGGGTCAAGCTCAAGCGGACAACAGTCAGGGTTCCGCCAAAGCCGGGAATCATTCGCCCTGCAGGCT
>JBOGJZ010000366.1:0-2785 GCA_050745645.1 Terriglobia bacterium
TGGTCATAGCACCATGACAAAACAACCCTGTAGATTTGCAGGGTGAAGAGCGATATGATCTTGCCCCTGAGCTTGCACGAGGGACCGGAAATAAAAAGCCCCGCACTGGGCGGGGATGGTGGCGGGCGCTGTTTCCAGCGTTGCCTTACGCGAACGAAAGTTCAGCTTACTAAGATAAGCCCGGAACAATCGCTGCTGAGATACACGCTGATTATCGTACCTGATTTTAAAACTATTGCAAGGGGGAAATATGGCGGACCAGAAAGAATTTGTTTTGGGTATTGATCTCGGCACGGATTCTCTGGGTTGGGCGCTCGTCGCCCGCGCAAATGGTGAACCGCTGCATCTCGTGCGCACGGGGGTCCGGATTTTTGATTCGGGCATGGACGAGACAAAAGGGCTGGGCAAGGAAGAATCGCGCAATCTCAAGCGGCGCGAGGCCCGGCTGCACCGCAGGCAACTTTGGCGCCAGCGACGGCGGCTTTCTAAGATTTTCCATCTGCTGCAAAGCTATGGTCTGCTGCCGCCGGCTGATGTGAAAACTCCTCAGGACCGCCAGGACCTCCTGAACACACTGGATCGGGAGATTCTCGATTCGCCATGGTTCGAATCTCGCAAGGCGTCGAATGCCTCGTTGGAGCCTTGGCAGACTTTGCCTTATATGTTGCGCGCCGCCGCGCTCGATGAGTCTCTCCCGCCACACTATCTGGGCCGCGCACTCTACCACCTGGCTCAGCGGCGCGGATTTCTAAGCAACCGGAAGGCGGAACCCAAGAAGGATGAAAAGCCGGGCGAAGTGGCAAAAGGGATCAGCACATTACGCGATAAAATGGCGGAAAATTACTCCCGTACCCTCGGTGAATACTTTGCGCGCCTGGCTCCATCTGAAGAGCGCATTCGCAGCCGCTGGACCGCCCGCAGCATGTATGAAAACGAGTTTGACGCAATCTGGGAAGCACAATCACCGCATCATCCACAGATACTGACCTTGGAGCGCAGGAAGGCGCTGAGGCGCGCCATCTTTTACCAGCGCCCATTAAAGATCAACCGTGGTCTGATCGGTAAGTGCGAGCTTGAGCCAAGCCAGCGCCGCGCTCCTCGTTACCTGCTCATCTCGCAGCGCTTCCGTCTGCTGCAAACCGTAAACAATCTGAAGGTTGTTCCGCCGGACGAGCCGGAGAAATGGTTGACTCCGCAAGACCGGGCCAGGCTTATAGAAGCTCTCGAGCTCAAAGGAGACCGCACGTTTGTCCAAATCCGGAAACTCCTGGGTCTAGCCAAGGACTACGTGTTTAACCTTGAGCGCGGCGGCGAAAAAACTCTGCGCGGCAACCGGACAGCCTCCGATCTCTACAAGGTCTTTGGCGAGCGATGGCTGAAATTTTCACCTGCCGAACGCGAACGCGTCGTCAGCTACATCCACTCTTTCCAACGACCGGATAAACTCGCCGCCGCAGCCCGGAAAAAGTTTGATCTGGACGCTGAGGCCGCAGAGCTTCTGGCCAAGATGAGCCTCGAAAGCGATTACACGAATCTGTCGCGGCGCGCTATGGAAAAGCTGCTGCCGCTTCTTGAGACAGGCGTAACATACGGCGAAGCGCGCAAACAAGTCTACCCGGAATCGTTTGAAGGCGGCGAGCCAAAGCCCGTGCTGCCCCCGGCTGAAAAAGCTCTTCCGGCGCTGCGCAATCCTGCTGTCGAGCGGAGTCTCACAGAGCTTCGGAAGGTTGTGAATGCAATTGTCAGGCAGCACGGTAAGCCGGCGGAGATTCACGTGGAGCTCGCGCGTGAACTAAAGAAGTCGCGGATGGACCGCGAAGGAATCGCGCAAGCGATGCGGGACAACGAAAAAGCCCGCAAAGACGCAGCAAATCGCATCCTGGATGAGGCCAAGATTCAGAATCCTTCGCGGGATGACATCCGGCGCGTCCTTCTGGCGGACGAATGCAAATGGATATGCCCTTACACGGGGAGGTCCATTTCCATGCAAAGCATCCTCGGCCATGAGCCGCAGTTTGATATCGAGCACATCATCCCCTTCAGCCGTTCGCTCGATGACTCCTTCGCCAACCTCACGCTTTGCGAGCAGCAGGAGAATCGTGACCGAAAACGGAACAAGACCCCCTATCAGGCTTACAGCAGTGACCTCGAACGCTACGAGCGCATCCTCGAACGTGTAAGCCGCTTTAACGGCGACCGGCGGAGAGTTGCGCGGAAGCTGGAGCGCTTCAAGATGGATGACGAAACGCTCGCGGCGTTTCTGGAACGCTTCTCTGCGCGCCGCCTCACCGACACCGCCTACGCCACGAAGCTCGCCGCCCGGTATTTGGGCCAGCTCTACGGCGGCATCAGCGCGGATGGAAACCTGCGGGTGCGGGTTTCTTCAGGCGGCGTTACCTCATATCTTCGGGGACTCTGGAAGCTGAACGCCATTCTGAAGGATGGCCTCACCACGGACGGCGGCTGGCAGCCCAAGGAGCGCACCGACCATAGGCATCATGCCATCGACGCCGTGGTGATTGCGCTCACAGACCCTGGAATCGTTAAGCGCCTGAGCGATGCCGCCGAGCGCGCGCCGGGCGAAGGCCGCCGCAAGTTTGCCGCACTCGAAGGACCTTGGCCGGACTTTGTGGATTCCGTTCGCGCTGAAATTGACCGGATCGTGGTCTCGCACCGAGTCTCGAAAAAAGTCAGCGGCGCGCTGCATGAGGAAACCTTATATTCGCCGCCTTTCCCGGCCTCAAATGGAAAGACCGGAAAGACCGAGCGCCGTGTGCGCAAGCCG
>JBOGJZ010000367.1:0-4388 GCA_050745645.1 Terriglobia bacterium
GATCAACCCTCAGCCGCGCCTCAACCCGGTGTTGCTGAATGAAGCCTTTACCTTTTCTCCGGACGCAACGCTGGAGGCAAACCTGTGGCAAACTACCCAGGCCCGACTTTCCGCGCTCGGCATCTTCACCCGGCCGCGAGTCAATCTCCAGCCGCTTCCCGACGGCCAGTTCGACGCCGAGTTCGTTCCTAATGAGCGCAATGGCTGGGGGAACAGCACGCTCGAAGGCCTGGCGTCCCTGCTTCGCGGCGTTCCCTACGACACGGTCTATCCCACGTTTTTCAACCTTCACCAGTCAGCCATGAACCTTGCTTCCCTGCTCCGCTGGGACCCGCAGAAGGAACGCATTTATGCCGCCCTCGAAGCTCCCATCCAGAACAGCGCGCGCTGGCGATACCGCATCTATCTGGATGGCCGCAGGGAAAACTGGAACCTCACCAACACGTTCTTCGGTTCTGCCGCGCCGGTAACCAACATGCAGATGGAAAAGATCGAAGGTGGAGCCGAGATTGAATCCATCTCGAGCGGTAAGTTGAGTTGGACCACTGGAGTTGATCTCTCCGGGCGGAGCTTTCGCCGTGCGCCATTGAGCTACCCTTCCGCCGCCTTCTTCACCAATGGCTTTGCGCTAGAATATCGCGCCAGGGTTCGCGGCTTGCTGCTGGATGCGCCCGAACGCCGCTTCACATTGGAATCAACAGCCGCCGCGAAGCTTGGAAAGCTCTATGCCCGCTCCTCGAGCCCTTTCCTGCAAGGCGAAGCAGGACTGCGAGCGCACTGGTATCCGCGAGCCCGAGGCGACGACTACGAAATGACGGCCCGGCTTCGCGGCGGTAAGACCTGGGGCGCTCCGCCATTCGACGATCTTTTCATCCTGGGCCTCGAACGAGACAACGACCTCTGGCTGCGCGGCCATATTGGCACGGCGGACGGCAAAAAAGGGAGCGCGCCACTCGGCAGAGACTATGCGCTTTTCAACTGGGATGATTTCAAAACCCTATTTGAAAACGGGCTGCTCAGCTTGAGACTGGGTCCATTTCTCGATTCGGGCAAGATCACCGACCCCAGCCACGATTTCGGCTCGCACCGCTGGCTGTTGGATACTGGACTGGAACTGAAAGCGCGGGTGATTGGCGGCGCGACCGTGGAACTGTTTTTCGGCAAAGATTTACGAACCGGCCGAAACGCTTTTTACGGGTTAACGGAACCCCTGTATTGACCTGGGTAGCACTACGTCACGATAAACGGGGTGAATGTGAAACACAATACAAACATGGCAAGAGCCAGCACAGCCAGCGCCTTGCGGCCAGGATCGAGTCGGCCTTCGTCCATCAGCGGCGCCGGATGGCGAAGGCCGATCAGCAGCATCAGCCCGGCCCACACCAGCCAGCCAATCCAGCATAGAATGCCAAGCGGGAACAGGGCGATAAAAAATCCCAGGGAAATATAACGATGTTTCCGTCCGAAGACAGCGTAAATGATATGGCCGCCGTCGAGCTGGCTCATTGGCAGGAGGTTCAGGGCGGTTGCAAAAAGCCCCACCCAGGCCCCGTAGCCTGCCGGACTCAATGCGAGCCGCGCCCCTGGAACGCCCGGATGGAACAGGCGAGCCGCAAGATCCTGAGCGAGCGGACTGCCTAGCGCGATGCTTCCGGATGGCACTGTAGCCTGTACGCCTGCGCGCCAGGCGCTCACGAGGAGCACTGGCAGTGCAATCACAAACCCGGCAATGGGACCGGAGATGCCGACGTCAAACAGCTCCCGCCTCGTGACCAGGGGCGAGCGGATGCGGATGAAAGCGCCCAGCGTGCCAATCAAGGTAGGCGCGGGAATGAAGTACGGGTAGGTTGCATCAATGCGATAATAGCGGCACGTGAGATAGTGGCCCATCTCATGCGCCAGCAGAACGCCAAGCAGTGTGAAGGCGTACGGCGCCCCCGCCCAAAGCTCCGCCGGGTGCTGCAGCAGACGGGCGAATACAGCCCAGGAGATATTCACATCGAAGACCGGCCGGTGGGCTGCGTAGTTGGCGGCCATCTCCGCGCCCAGCAAAAGCGCGCTGACTAACGTGAGGAGAAACAGGAGAATGCAGAATGGGAGAGAGCCAAAGATACGGCCGAGGGGAGCTTTAATACGGCGCCAGCCGGTTTCAGCTTCAACAGCAGAAGGCTCAGCGAGAACAGGCCACGGACCGGCTGGAAGATTAAACCCGTCACTCATAAACACCACCGCGGTAGCAGCGACGGCTTGGGCGTGAGGGGCGCTAGCCCTCTTCACATCGACTGGAGTTCTTTTCCAGGCTTAAACCGCACAGCCTTGCCAGGAGGAATGCTGACTTCCTGCCCCGTCCTGGGATTCCGGCCGATACCGGTCTTTCGCGGCCGGACGTTAAAGACGCCAAAGCCGCGCAGCTCAATGCGATCACCTTGCGCGAGAGCCTTCTTCATAGACTCAAAGACGGTCTCTACCGCAACTTCAGCTTTGGTTTTGGTGATGCCAGTGCGGTCTACTACCTCGTTCACGATGTCGTGTTTAATCACGGCGATCTCCTGGAAAAGCAAGAGGTTCCATCGTAGGGAATGCCGTTTGCCGTTGTCAAGGTCTTTCGCCTGTACTATGATCGTTGACCTTGACCCTTTAAGGATGAACCATCCGCTCGGACTTCTGCAAGGCCCATGCGGCCCACGGTTGCCACATGGTTCCATGTGGCGCCCGGCGAAGTCACTGAACAGGGTGTTGAAAGAGTCTGCTTTAAATCCCCCATACGCGAGGCGAATAGAATGCCGGTTAAGAGCGATCACTGGATCAGAAGAATGGTTCGTGAGCATGACATGATCAATCCGTTTGCAGAAAGCCAGGTGCGCGAAGGCGTGATTTCCTACGGCTTGTCCTCATACGGCTACGATCTGCGGGTCGCGGACGAATTCAAGATTTTTACCAATGTAAACAGCACCATCGTCGATCCTAAACAATTCGACCCGCGGTCTCTCGTTGAGTTCAATGGACCGGTTTGCATTGTTCCTCCAAATTCCTTCGCCCTGGCCAGGTCGGTGGAATACTTCAAGATTCCACGCAGCATCCTCACCATCTGCGTCGGCAAATCAACCTATGCACGCTGCGGCATCATCGTCAACGTAACTCCGCTGGAGCCTGAGTGGGAGGGTTACGTCACCTTGGAAATCTCAAACACTACTCCCCTGCCCGCGCGCGTCTATTCGAATGAAGGACTGTGCCAGATCGTCTTCTTCGAGTCCGATGAAGTCTGCGGGATTTCTTACAAGGACAAAAAGGGCAAGTACCAATCGCAGAAGGGCATCGTTTTGCCGCGAATATGATCTAGCAGGTCGCTGAAAAAGGTCTTGGAGTGGTCATTCTGCGCGCAGCGAAGAATCTAAGTCCTACTCTTTCGATACGACAAGCAGATGCTTCGCTCTGCTCAGCATGACAGAATGGACTTTTTCAGCAACCTGATGGATCAAAGCCGCAAGAAATTGCCAAGCAATTGCTTACCGGCGTCCGTCAGGATGGATTCAGGATGAAACTGGACGCCCTCGACCTTCGCCTGTCTGTGGCGCAGGCCCATGATGAGCCCTTCGGGGGATCTGGCGGAAATTTCCAGGCACTCTGGAAGGCTCTCCCGTTCGACGATCAGGGAGTGATAACGTGTGGCAGGAAACGGGTTCGGCAGACCCGAGAAGACGGTCTTACCATCGTGCGCGATCATGCTGGTTTTTCCATGCATCACCTGCGGGGCGCGAATAACCTTTCCTCCGAACGCCTGGCCGATTGCCTGATGGCCGAGGCAGACGCCAAGAAGGGGCTTGCGGCCGCTGAAATGCTTGATCACTTCGAGGCAGATTCCAGCTTCGGTTGGCGTCTTCGGCCCGGGCGAAATAACAATACGCTCCGGGTTAAGCTGCTCGATCTCCTTAATCGTCGTCTGATCGTTGCGCCGCACCACGACTTCAGCCCCCAGCTCTCCGAGATACTGCACCAGATTGTAAGTAAAGGAGTCGTAGTTATCGATGATGAATAGCATGGTATTTATGAGGTTTATCTGGTCTGGTACGCGAAGCATCTGCTTGCCGCGTTCAAAGAAAGGAGCTTAGATTGTTCGCTGCGCTCAAAATGACACACTCCTAACATTTTTCAGCAATCCACTGGTGGAGATCATTGTAAAGTATTATACTGCGTCTCGCCCGAATTCGTTTAGCATTCGGTCATTACGCTCTGAGTTGAGACTGACTGAGCAAACTGGGCGAGGACCAGCGCTGCGTGAGTGTGAAAGCGATGATCCCCGGCTAGAGCCCTAATCGGGGGATGGAACGGTGTTCTGGGAAGCGGTTCAACATGGAATGAACATGTTCAACGCGCTGACCATCGCCTAT
>JBOGJZ010000368.1:0-4903 GCA_050745645.1 Terriglobia bacterium
ACAAAATCCTTGATCAGCGGAGTCCGCTTGTCCGTGCGTTTGCCCAGGCGGATTGTCCCCATCTGGGTCAGCGATCCGATGGGCGCGGCGAGTCCGCGGCGCACCGCTTCTACCCCCGCGATGAACGTAGTTGCAACCGCCCCAAGGCCGGGAATGAGTACTCCAACTTTGCCCTCGGGCTTTTCGATCTTCACCGTCTTACGAGCCATTCGCGCTTCCTCTCACGATCTTGGACGATTACGAACAACGAAAACTCTGATGATGCTTCACGCAGCCGGAAAATGCAACGAATTTCATACCTGGCAGTTACTGAAGAAGGGTTTGGAGCGGGCTATTCTGAGCGAAGCGAAGAATCCATGCTTTCTAGCCATCTGCCAGCTGGATCGAAATCAGCGCAGCGCCGTCTCGTTATTCAAGCCTTTTGCCGCCGATCAACGCCAACTCGAGCCACTTCCAATAACAGTCAACATTAGTGAATCCGATCTCGCGAAACCATTGAAGCTGGGTTTCCATGTCCAGGTATATATTTGAAGCGTCGTTCTCCACCTGCCGGTGCATGTATCTAGCCTGGAAGGATTCGCGGAGTTCCTGAGTCGGCGACGTCACGTGCTCCAGGTTCAGGAAAACTGCTCCCGAGGCCAGAGCTTCGTATATTTCGCCATAGAGCGCCCGTTTGCGCGGGTCCGGAAGGTGATGAATCGCCAAGCTGGAAACAATGGCGTCGAATCGGCCGAGGTCCGGCAAGGGTTGCTCAAGGTTGTGGCTGACAATCGTCACCGAAGAATCGCCGCCAAAGTTATTCTTAAGGGTCTCGAGCATCGGAGGCGAGAAATCCAACGCTACCGCCTTGACCTGTGGGTGGACTGATTTTACCAGCCTCACCAGGCGTCCATTGCCGCTGCCCAAATCAAGGATGCGAGCCGCACGCGCAGGGATGAAATCCAGCAGAACCGCTTCCCCTTCGGGGCGGTGCGGGATGCCGTCAGCACGTCTCAAGTAATCGAGCGCGTGTTCAGCGGTCTTCCAGATGCTGGCGGGGGTGGGTTCCACTTTGTGATCCTTTCAAGGCGATGGCGCAGCGGTTATCGGCGATGGCGGGGCGCGCGACTCGATAGCCGCAGAAGCCGCGGAGAAGGAGCAGATCAGCTAAAGGCCAAAATCACTTCCGTTCCCCGGCCAGCGCCGAGCGTTTTGGCCGCCGCCGCCCGGTTTTGGCAAATTTCGAGATAGCCTGAGCTCCCGGCGATAGCAAACAGTTGGGAAGGGTGGCCCGCTGAATAAGAACTATGCAACTGCGTGATCTCGTGCTGATTGATCGTGATCCTGAATGCCACGGGAGATGAACCAAACAACGCCGGCGCGTCAGCCGGCCTGATATTCGTAATCAGGTTTCCAAATTTGTCTACCTTAATGACAGCTGCCTGCATCCTGCCTCCGTCCAGAGGCTTGACCTTCGGCGGCGCGAACCGGATCGGGTCCCGGATGACCTCGCCGAACTTATCCGGTTCGACGCCTTTGCTGAGCCACGCGGCAACAGGAGAGAAGATGTCCCTGCCGTGGAACGTCTGGCTAACAGGCTTCAGAAAGTAATGCTCCGCCGTTACATGGCGGGCCTCAAATTCCTTTTCGCGGTCATAAACCAGCGACAACACCCCGTTGTCAGGCGCAACAAACTTGTAGCTGCGGGTGGACACCACGATGGGCCGCCTCGCCGAGCCAACCCCGGGATCGACCACGGTCACATGTATCGTGTCCACGGGAAAATAAGAGTAAGCAAGCGCTAGAGTGATCGCGCCGTCCAGCAGGTCGTAAGAACTCACCTGATGACTGATATCCACCAGCCGGACCTCGGGGTTGATGCTCAGAATCACTCCCTTCATGGCGCCGACAAAATGGTCCGACAAGCCGAAATCGGTGGTGAGCGTTACTATGGGTCTTTGCCCCAAGCCTGTCTCCCAAGCGGAATTTGAAGACCTGTACTGTGCAGTGAAGCATTCGCCCCGGCTAACCCGCGGCTGAAACAACAGCGGGCGCCGCCCTTAGCTCGCGGGCGGCCGCCTCGGGCAGCATGGGGTTGTAGTAGGCTTCCTTCAAGCTGTATGACTTCGATTTGGAAGTCACCACGGGCAGAATTTCCAGGTGCCAGTGATAATCATCCGATAGCGTCTGCCACTGCCCACCCGTTTCGTAACGTGCTTTCATGTTCGGCGAAGTGTGAAGCACCAGGTGGTAGGCCGGCGTGACAGCTTCAAGCCGTTGCAAAATTCCCTTCAGAAAGCGCGCCAGCCGCGAGAGGCTGTCCCAGGAAGTCAAGTCCTCCTCAAAATGGCAGTGGTGATAAACCGGTAAAATCCAGGTTTCATAAGGCACGCGTGAGGCAAACGGGCACAAACCGACGAAGGTGTCGTCGCAATCCACGGTGCGGACCTGCTGTGATAGCTCCTGGCGAACCGTATCGCAAAACAGACAGCGCTCCTTCAAGGTGAAGTAGCGCTTTGCCGACCGCAGCTCATAAGAGATGCGGCGTGGAATGAACGGCGTCGCCGTAATTTCAGAATGCGGGTGTGAAAGCTCCTGGCCTGCCTCCTGGCCCTGGTTCCGGAACACCGCGACGTAGCGGAACCGGTTATCTCGCTTCAAATCCGCTATTCGCGAAACATAGGCGGCAAGGACCTGCGTCACGCCTTCGTCGCTCTGATGTGAAAGAGGCAGGGTGTGATCCGGAGTTTCCACGACGATTTCATGGGCGCCAAGATTACGCATCTTATCGTAAATGCCTTCGGCGCGCCGCATCGCATCGCCCTCAATCCGGTACAACGGGTAAAGGTGGGGAACAACTCTGACCTGCCAGTTCGGATCTTCATAGGGATGGCTGTAGATAGCTTGGGCAGCCACGCCTTCGCCCCCTGGACACAGCGGGCAGGGATCGTCTTTCAGCTTGGCGCCGCCGCCTTCCTCAAAAATAACCCAGCTCATCGTGATAGGATCTTTGCGCAGTTCCATAGCGGGTTCTTCTCCTGAGGTTGTTCGCCGCCGCAATCTTGCCTGGCGACTGAAATTCAACCAGGCCCTGAGCCTGGCCGGTTGCTGATAAAACCCTCGAAAATCCTGTGGAGCCGAAGGCGGTCCTGAGCGTGGCGAAGGAAGAATTTTACCGCTTGTTGTTTAAACACAAAAGCAGATTCTTCGCTTTGGCCAGAGTGGCGGACTGACAGCATCCAGGGAAAGAAGAGAAAAAGGCTCACTGATACCGGCTACAAAAGCAGGTAGCGCAGAGTTTGCGGGTTTTGAAACTCTGCGGATTTTCGGCTCCAGAACGGAATGGCCGGAGGGAGAGACGGCGCTCCGGTGCCGCCCGAAGACAAACTTCAGCGCGCGGCCTTTCGCGTTCACTCGAATCCAAATCGGGAATCGCGGATTATTTTCAGAACTGCCTGAGCTGCCAGAACTTGCTGGGTTCATTTTGACTCCCCTCACAGACTTCCACCCGTAGCGCCAGACCTCGCGCGCCGAGGTGAACTTCGGAGACCGGCACAAACGGAAGCTGGGATGATGGCTGTTCATGGCAGCTTCAGAATAGCAGGACGGAAAGCGCGGATGGAGACAGATGAGACGCCTGAGACGGTTTTTCTCAGGTCATGGTGAGAAGTCCGGGCTGGACGATCCTTGCACGAGAGGTTATGATTTCCCCCAGCGGAAAAACAGCATTTTCAAATGAGAATTGCAGTGGCGGCGCTGGCTGCGTGTGAAGCCAAAAGCCGCAGATACGGAGCCTGTCATTCTGAGTGTCACATGGGCCTGCGGCCCACCCGTGTAGATGAAAGTCGCCATGCCCTGTCGCCTCCGCGAAGCTTGTCCTCCGCGAAGGCGGGGGAGCAGGGGTCCAGAACGGTACGAAACACCCTGGATTCCCGCTTACGCGGGAATGACGAGCTATGGATGACTTTCGAGAGAGCGCAGCGAAGGGCTCAGCATGACAGATCTTCTGAGCGCGGCCTATGGCCGCGCTGCGCCACCGGTAGTTCAACTTGCTATCCAACCCACAAGGAGGCGGCCATGCTCGCAAAGGACTGGAGCGAACGCAAAGCCAGGTATGATGTCGTCGTCGTAGGTTCCGGTTATGGCGGAGCGATCACGGCCGCGCGGATATCGGGCGCGCCATTGAAAAAATCCGTCTGCATGCTGGAGCGAGGACGCGAATGGCCGGTAGGCGAGTTTCCAGACTCCATAGTCAAAGCGACAGAAGAATTCCGCAACGCAGTAACGAATCCCACCGGCCTCTACGAGCTGCCCATTTTTAAGGACATTGCCGTGTTGAAAGGCTGCGGCCTGGGCGGGACGTCGCTCCTGAACGCCGCCGTAGCCATTGTTCCGGATGACGATGTGTTTCATCAATCCGAGTGGCCTCGAACTATCCGGCGGTCCGTGCTCGACCCCTACTATGATAAGGCAAGAAAAATGCTGGCGTCGAAACCGCATCCGCGCGCGGCGCAATTGCTGAAAGTTCAAGCGCTCGAGCGGCGGGCAAAGGAGATTGGCCTCACCGCCTTTGGCCTCGATATCAATGTGAATTTTGATATCGACGGGCTGAACCCTTACGGCGTTCCGCAGAAGCCCTGCATCGATTGCGGCGATTGCTTCACCGGCTGCAATGTAGGCGCGAAAAACACCGTTTACATGAACTATCTCCCGGTCGCGCGAGCCAACGGAACCGATATGTTTACCCATACGCAGGTGGATTGGCTGGAGAGGTTGCCTGATGGCGGATGGAGAATTCATGGCCGGCGGCACGAACGTCTATTCCCCGAATCCTTCGCGCTGGAAGCCGGATGGGTGGTCCTGTCTGCGGGAGCGCTCGGCAGCCCGGAAATTTTGCTGCGCTCACAGGTCCACGGTCTCGCGC
>JBOGJZ010000369.1:0-3118 GCA_050745645.1 Terriglobia bacterium
GTTTCTCCCGGCATAAACCTGGCTGCGGCGCGGCGCACGAACCGGTATTTCGGAGCGCGCTCCATCAGCCACCGGCTTTGAGAAGCCTGGAGCAAAAGGCTTCGAGTGAACGCCATTCTTACCTCCCAGCCGCCACTTGGCGAGGTAAACTCGCCGCTACACCAACCAAACTGCGCCACTAACGGCGGCAGGGAGAATCGCTCATTCCACCGCCACTGCGTAGTCGCGCCCTTCCCACCGGCTGTCTGCGGTCCAGAAAAAGGTAAAGCGGATCGGCGCTCGCTGCGCTGGAGCTATTGGGATATCCACGAATTCAATCGCCAGCGCTGTCGAGGAAGAGAGAGTATCCTTTACCGCTTGCCAATCGTCGTTCGACCAGTGCAATCGGAAGGGCGCCGGCGCCTGGATGCGAAGCGTGGCGCCTTTTTTGACGCTTCGGGCGCGACGGTTGGGCTTCCAGATTTCCAACTGGCTAAGTTTTTTACGGTTGCCGAGATAGCGATCAGCCACCTCCGGGACGAGGTCAAAGACTTTTCCATCCAGCGCTGACCGGAGCAACTTGACATACTCCGCGTGCGCCCACATCAGCGGCATGGCGGAGCCGGTTGGCCGCCCAAGGAGCATGTAAATTTCAGGCCGGTCAGGTTTATCCCATACCTGCTCCGGCAAGAGGCCTGTCGACGAACCGAAACCCTCCATCGCTCGAATGAATGGCTTCATGTCGCGCCCAGCCGCGAGCTCGTAGTGGCCCCGCTCGCCCGTAAGCAGTGGCCAAGCGCGTCCCTGGCCCCACCACGTAAAAGGGCCTCCGTCTTCGTGCTGCCCGTAGCCGTCATTGTTGTACCGGCGCCAGCAGGGGCCGAACGGGGTATCAACTTTGAGCACAGCGTCCACCACTTTCAGGGAGTCTATGATGATCGGATCATCCGGCTTGCGGATCCCGTAGCGAACCAGCTCAAGAAAGCCCGCATCCACGATCTCCTTGGCCGGGAAAGCGCGCTGTGAGCCAGGCCCGCGATTTGCGATGATAACCGTTCCATGGTTCGGGTCTTCCTCCGGCTGAGGATCGTCAACATTTGCGGGCAAAATTCGGATGTAGTGGCGTTTAATGCCACGGACCAGCGTGCCGTCCGTTGTGACCGTCCACGCCTCCAGATGGGATTCCAGAAAGTCAGCGTACTCCTCAAGGAATTTCGCGGTGGCCGCATCACCGCGGTCCCGCGCCAGCGAAGCAGCTCCTATCAGGGCAGCGATGTTAGAGGCCAGAGTCGAAGGAGAGTAACCGCTCGCCTCCTCCCAGCGCTCCTGCTGAGTAACCGGCCCATGCAGGAGCAGATAGCGCGCCGCCCGCATCACCATCGGGTATGGATCAAAATCCTGAAGAGCGCCCTCCTGCTTCAGGCGCCAGGCCAGCATGATCGGGAAGGCGACTTCGTCAAGCTGGATTCCTTGCCAGAACGGCTCTCCATCGACCCAAAAATTCTGGGCGAACCCGCCGTCCTCCTGCTGAGAGACGGCCAGGTAGATCAATGCTCGCAGGGGTGTGATACGATCACCGGCTGCCAGCATACCGGTAGCGCTGTTGACCATATCCCGCGTCCAAACCAGGTGGTACCCCCCCCTGTCTTGATCGCCCTTCGCCTCACCCCAGGGAATAGCGACGGACGCAATGAAGGCGCCGGGATAGGACTTGTCCTCGTGAGCGCGCAGCAGACTGCAGCTCCCGTGGTAGAGGTTCCCGCCATCACCGGACGCTTTTTGCAGCGGGAGAATCTCTGCCCCAGAGCGCTCCCATTGATCCATGTAGCGTTTGTGATGCTCTTGGAAAGGAATCGCCAGCGCCTGAAAAAGCGTCGAAATAGCGTGATGCTGGGTCTCGCCAAAGGCCAGCCCCAAAGTAAACTCGCGGCTGCCCTTCAGGTCTAGTTCTCCCATGAGAGCGATGTTGCCGTCCGGCGCCTGATCGAACTCCCAATCCATTTGGAAATTATCAGCCAGGTCTGTCCAGCCATCACTCCGGCCCACGTAGCCGCATGAAACGCGGGAAAAGGGAGCCGTCGCGGCCAGCGCCAGCCACGTCCGGTTTTTCTGAGCCATCAGTATCTTCCGGCCCGCGACCTCAATCACATACCCATTGTTGCCCCATCCTCCTACCTCAAGATGAGGCGCACACAGGGCGTAGAAGCGCAGCTTAGAGATAAATGATTCATCGCCTGTGACCTCGGTATGCTGAAGAACACAGGCAAGATGCGGATCCGTAATGATTTCTTTGACGATACTGTAGCGCCCGGCCGGATCGCTGTTCGTCGAGCGGTACCCCAGCGTGTGATCGGAGAGCCGCTCGGACTTGGACTGGAGATGGCGTTTTTCCTCGTGGAAAAAAGTCTTGCCATCCGTGATGAGATACTGCAGGTCCCGGAGTTGTGGCCGGTCAACGGTTGGATAATAAACCTCTGTGATGATGCCGTTCCAAAACGTAAACCAGATTCGGCTGGACGCTGCGTAGGCGGTTCCCACTCCATCCTTCCCTCCATGGGTCCATCGAGGCTCGATGCCCGGCCGCCCAAAAGCCGCCCTGCTGGTTTTTTGATTCATAGTGCTCCTCTCGATAAGAGTTCGACTGCCGCACCTTAGACGAGGTTCCCGCAGTCCGCAAGCATCTGCTGTGCAGCCCTCATTATAGAGCCGCCACCGCAGTTGACGGCGCGCCTGGCCGGCATAATCGCGCGCCGGCCGCGCCCGCGAGTTCGCAACAAATCTTCACTCTACCGCATCGAAAGATAGATGCTATTGATTTGCAACCGGCTCCGGGGCTGGAAGCCATCAAAAATCAGTAGACGGAGTTTTCACGTATTTTCACCGGCGGCGGAAGTTGCGACTGGCCTTCCGCTCATGGGAGAATCTGTAACGTTCAAAGCAAAAAGGAGAAACAGGGATGAACCCAAAAGCCGAACCGCAGAAGAAGGGCCCATTTTTAACCGACATCGAAGAGATCAGGCGTCGTGCACGGGAACACATGGAGAAAGGCGCTGTGACACCGGACTATAAAGGCGACCTAAAAACTGTTCTCCGCGTGCTCAATGAAGCCCTCGCCACCGAATTGGTCTGCGTCCTGCGC
>JBOGJZ010000370.1:0-4742 GCA_050745645.1 Terriglobia bacterium
CCCAAACCCACTCAACCGCGAAACCCAAAGCGGTTTGGGTTTCGCGCTGTCGAGAAATGTAGCGCTCTGATTGGGCCGTGTCAAGCGGAAAAAATACCACATCTTGTGGTATGTCGGCTTGGCACTCCTAGATGTTGGGTAAGTTGTTTTCTTTGTTTCAGATAGTCTCAAGGGCGATGCCTGTTGCCAAGGGTCGGCGCCATTTCTTCCGAGAATCCACACAGAACGACATAGCGCGGTCGAGCCATGCGCCGAGCCGTACATTTCCGGTCGCAGATTTCAGCTTCGAAAATTGGCGTTTCGGGACGAAGGCGGCCTGTGTTGGCTGAACCAAAATTTTCCGAAAGCATCGCGGGATAAATGTGGAGATGTCGGCTTCGCAGAAACATCAGAAAAGGCTTGCGGCTTCGCCGCTGGCTTTTGACTTTGCGGCAAGCAGGAGATGGCGTTGAGCAGAACGCGGCGTTGTGAAACCCCCGTCGCGCTAAAATCATCAGACGGATGTAACCGGCGCAGCAGCCATTACGTACCACAGTCAAGGGGTGTATGGGTAGGGCCGTGAAGGAACATAGGGAAGGAACGCGTTCAATATGAAGATTGGGGAAAAAACCACGTCCTCGCCGCTGGCTCTGCGCGGTGCGGCGGCAAGGGTGGGACTCGTGCTGGCTCTAGTGGGTCTGGCGCTCCTTCCTGCGTGCTCCAGCAAATCCGTCGCCGGAGACACCGTCAAGCCTGCGGCGAGGCCACCCGTGCCCGTGCTGACCGGCGTGGTGACGCAGGAGACGGTTCCGGTGGTGGTGAATGTCATCGGAGCGGGCGAAGCCTATTCAACCGTATCGGTGAAGTCCTTGGTGCAAGGTGAGGTGCAGAAGGTTTATTTCCGGCAGGGCCAATACGTACGCAAGGGCCAGCTCCTCTATTCGATTGATCCGGACCCGTTCGAGGCCGTGCTGGCGCAAGCCCAAGCCACGCTGGCCAAGGACCAAGCGCAGTTGCAGTTTGCCCAGGTGCAAGATCAACGCAATACGGACCTATACAAGCAAGGCATTGTTTCGAAGGACCAATTCGACCAGTTTCATTCCACCGCTGCACAGGTCGAGGCCGCCGTACGCGCCGACCAGGCAGCCGTGGATACGGCGAGGATACAGCTCGGCTATTGCACCATCCGCTCGCCACTCGAGGGACTCACGGGCGCCTTCCAGGTTGACCAGGGAAACCTTGTGAAAGTGAACGACGTGGCGATGGTTGTTATCAACCAGATTGAACCTATTTACGTTAGTTTTTCCGTGCCACAACAGTATTTGCAACAAATCAAGGAGTACCAGAGGGTAAGGCCGCTGCGCGTGGAAGCGATTATCCCCCACGAACCCAATCAGCCGGAGTGGGGCACTCTCACCTTTATAAACAATACGGTGGACGCAGCCACCGGGACGATTATGCTGAAAGGCACGTTTCCGAATCCGCAACGGCGCCTTTGGCCGGGAGAGTTCGTGAATGTGGTCTTGAACCTCTCCAGCCAGCCGAACGCCGTCGTCGCGCCCTCGCCCGCCGTACAAACGGGCCAAAAGGGACAATACGTGTACGTGGTCGACTCGAACCATACGGTGTCGTATCAGCCCGTCACGGTGGGCTCCGTCTACCAGGGAAACACGGTAATCGAAAGCGGATTGCGGCCGGGCGAAACCGTCGTGACCGACGGACAGATGCTGTTATACCCCGGAGCGAAGATAGTGGTGAAGACAGGGTTGTGAAGGAAAGCCTTCAGCGTTCAGCTTTCAGCGATCAGCGGTTAGCTGTAAACAACCCCGTGGTTTTGCCGGACGCCCACTGCATCGCGAAAGGTAAGGATGAAAATACGGTGTAGGGGCGAAGCATGACAAGGTTTTTGCTGATGGCTGATAGCTGACGGCTAATAGCTGATACCCGATAACTGGCGGCTTTCTTCTGGCGTTTCGCAAGGTACGTTCTATGAATATTTCCGAGCTTTTCATACGCCGGCCGATCATGACCACCCTGATCAGCATTGGCATTGTGATTTTCGGCGTTTTCGCCTACCGGCTGCTTCCCGTCAGCGACCTACCCAACGTCGACTATCCAACGATTCAGGTTAGCGCATCTCTGCCCGGTGCGAGCCCGGAGACGATGGCCTCGGCCGTAGCCACTCCCCTCGAGCGGCAGTTTTCGACGATCGCCGGCTTAAACACGATGACCTCCACGAGCTCGCAGGGAAACACATCCGTAACCTTGCAGTTCGACCTGAGCCGCAACATCGACGCCGCGGCGCAGGACGTCCAGGCCATGATCACCGCAGCCAGCGGCCAGCTTCCGACGGGCATGCCAAGCCCTCCCACCTTCCGAAAAGTGAACCCGGCGGAGCAACCGGTGATTTACCTGGCCGTCTATTCGGACGTACTTCCCATTTACGAAGTGGATGAGTACGCCGAGACAACCATGGCCGAGCGCATCTCCATGATCAGCGGCGTGGCGCAGGTGCAGGTTTACGGCGCGCGCAAGTATGCGGTGCGCGCCCAGCTCAATCCCAAAGCGCTCGCGGCGCATGACATCGGCCTGGACGAAGTAGCCGCCGCCATCCGCAGCGCCAACGTGAACTTGCCCATCGGGAATCTGAACGGGAGTCACAAAGCCTACACCGTGCAAGCCAACGGCCAGTTGATGGACGCCGCAGCCTACCGGCCCCTGGTGGTGGCTTACCGCAACGGCGCCCCGGTGCGCTTGGACCAGCTCGGCCAAGTGGTAAACGGCGTTCAGGAAGACAAGGTCACGAACTGGTACAACGGTCATGAAGCCATGGTACTCGCCGTCCAGCGGCAGCCGGGCACGAATACCGTCAAGGTGGTGCAAGCGGTCCGTGACCTTCTACCCACTTTTGTGAAGGAGATTCCGCCCTCCATTCATCTGAGTATCCTCACCGACCGCGCCCAGGATATCAAGGCGTCGATTCACGATGTGAAGTTCACCCTCTACCTGGCCATCGCGCTGGTCATCCTGGTGATCTTCCTCTTTCTGCGCAACCTTTCCGCCACGATTATTCCGAGTTTGGCTTTGCCCATGGCCATTATCGGCACGTTCTCGGTGATGTACCTTCTCGGCTACACCATCGACAACCTGTCCATGATGGCGCTGGTGCTCTCCGTGGGCTTTGTTGTCGATGACGCTATTGTCATGCTGGAGAACATCGTCCGGCACGTGGAGATGGGCAAGAGCGTATGGCAAGCCTCGCTCGAAGGCTCGAAGGAAATCAGCTTCACCATTCTTTCGATGACGCTCTCGCTCACCGCCGTTTTCATCCCAATCCTTTTCATGAGCGGGATGATCGGCCGTCTGCTGCACGAATTTGCCGTCGTCATCATGGTGGCGATCCTGGTCTCCGGCTTCGTCTCGCTCACTCTGACGCCCATGCTGTGCAGCCGCTTTATTCACGCTCACGGGCACGACCGGCACGGCCGCGCCTACAACGCCGGAGAATCCGCGTGGAACTGGTGCTCGGGTATTTACGATTGGAGCCTCAAGATCGTCCTTCGCCACCGCCTGATCACGCTGCTAGGATCTTTCGTGCTGATCGCCGTCACCGCCTACATCTTCATCATCATCCCCAAGGGCTTTTTGCCGAGCGAAGACTCCGGCAACATCATCGGCTTTACCCTGGCGCAGCAAGGGATCTCCTATGCCTCGATGACCAAGCACCAGCAGGCCGTGGCGGCGATTTGCAAGGCAAACCCCAACGTAGACAACATCATGTCATTCTCGGGTGTGGGAGGACCAAGCCCAGGAGGGAATGGCGGCTTGGTGTTTATGCACCTCAACCCGCACCCGCAGCGCAAGGTCACCACCGACCAGGTGATCGCGCAACTGCGGCCAAAGCTGGCCCAAGTTCCCGGCGTCCTCACGTTCCTGCAAAATCCGCCGCCCATCCAGATCGGCGGCCATTTGACGCGCGGGTTGTATCAGTACACTCTGCAAAGCCCCAACACAGAGGATCTTTACAAGCAGTCCGAGGCCTTCGAGGGCCAAATGGCCCGGTTGCCTGATTTGATGGATGTGAATAGCGACCTGCAGATGAACAACCCGCAGGCGAATGTGATCATTGATCGTGACAAGGCGGCGACGCTGGGCGTAACGCCAGCGCAAATCGAGACAGCGCTCGCGATTGCGTTCGGTGACAATCAGGTATCAACGATTTACGCGCCCCAGGATGAATATTGGGTCATCGCTGATCTCATGCCGCAGTATCAGTCGGGCCCCGAAGATCTTTCCGAGCTCTACGTGCGGTCCTCGAATGGCAGCCTGGTTCCTTTGAGCGCGGTTTCCCAAATCACCGAAAACCTGGGACCGCTCGCGGTGAACCACACAGGGCAGCTTCCCTCGGTCACCATTTCGTTTGACCTTAAACCCGGCGTCTCGCTCTCGCAAGGAGTGAGCGAGGTCGAGCAGCTTGCCCATAACGCGCTGCCCGCCGGCATCACCACCAGCTTCCAGGGGACGGCACAGGAGTTTGAGAAATCCATCGGAAGCCTGGGATTCCTGCTGATCATCACCATTGTGGTGATCTATATCCTGCTCGGAGTGTTGTACGAAAGCTTCATTCATCCCATTACGATCCTCTCGGGCTTGCCCGCCGCTGGTCTGGGAGCGCTGTGGTGCCTGATGCTGTTCAAGATGGATCTTGATCTTTACGGCTTCGTGGGCCTCATCATGCTGATTGGCATTGTCAAGAAGAATGC
>JBOGJZ010000371.1:0-3850 GCA_050745645.1 Terriglobia bacterium
CAATTCTCCGGATTTTCAGCCCCAGCGCCCTGGTCAAGGTAGGGGAAGGAACGGCCAGGCCCGGAGCCGGCAGCAAAACCGCCGCGGTCACATCAGGGCCGCTTATGCCACCACCCGTTGGGCGGGCGCCGGGACGCTCGCTCGCGGGACCGGTTTGTGCGACCTGTGGATGCTCTGGAGTTTCCGGTCCGTGCGAACCGGATCGATTGACTCTGACTTCTGCGGATCGCGCTGGAGGGCCGGAAAGATCCGTGACGCGGTGCGAGGGGTTGCTTGCCATCTTAGCCGGAGGCGACCCATGAATATCAATGACGAGGCGGAAAGGGTTGGGCAGTGAAAAGACCGAGTAGTCTTCGATTTCCGGAACATCCAACACTACCCGCGTCACCGTGGGTTGAAACTGTGCGATACGGACTCTCTGCAGAAAACCGCTTTCTACCGGGAAGACTTTCCGCGCTAAATCAGGACTGATCTGCGTGTTTGAGAGGTCAAAGACCAGCCGCGCCGGCTTTGACAGATGGATAGCATTAAATTTAACCGGCCCGGCCAAGCGAATGACAACTCGTGTGTAGTTTTGCCCTACCCACTGGCGGATGCCGGTGACATCCTCGATGCGATTGGCGCTGGTTTGCAAAACAGAAGCTGGAGTTTGCGAGACCTCACTGAGCGCTCCTCGCGCGGGCTCGCGGGCGCGCTCACTAGGCACGGCGGCTGATTTCGCGAGCTGTTGGCTGATTCGCGCGATTTCCTGTCTGGCTACGGACGCCTTTTCCGCCTGCGGATATTTCTTGAGATATTCCTGATAAGCGGCGCGCGCGGCCGGCGGATTTTCAATGCCGGTGCGGTATATTTCTGCGATCGTAAACAGCGCATCGCCGGATAAGCGGGCGAAAGGATACTGCGTGATTAAAAATTGGTACGCTTCAATCGCTTTGGAGTAATAGCGGTCATCCGCGAACCGCCGGCCCATCTCCTGATAAATCTCGGCGGCGGCGGCTAAGGCGGATGGCGTCCCAGGGTAGCCGGGGTCGATGTGGTAAACCAGCCTGAAGGCGCGGATAACGTTCGTGTAACTATTCCGCCCAGGTTGCGGCCGGCTTTCAAGGGCGGCCCGCAACTGCTCGGCGTGATGGTAGGCCGCACTGGCTCGCTGGCGAAGCGGGATCGCGCTTGCCGCCGCGCTGCATGTGAAGAAGGCCATTCCCACGGCACAAAGCAGCCCCACAGGAACAAGACGCCCGGATTGCCATAACCTGGTACTCATCATCCGTCTAGCGGCGCTCTGACAGCAGGCCTAATAACCTCCATCGTTCGTAAAATGCATCACGCCGTGCCGGTCCACGTAACGGTAAACAGGGACATCGTGAACGGCGGGAGTAAGCTCCGGAGCCACGGCGCCTTCGAGGCCACTGCGATAGAGTGAAGTCACTTTCCGCACGTAGTTCACGGTCTCAGGTATCTGAGGGACGGCGCCATCGCGCAGCACAGTATGCTCACCGGCGTTGTAAGCGGCCAGCGAAAGAGGGATATTCCCTTTGAAAAGATCCAGGAGATAGCGCAGATATCCGACTCCTCCCTGGACGTTCTGGCGGGGGTTAAATGGGTTCTGCACCCCGAACCGCTCCGCCGTCGCCGGGATAAGTTGCATCAATCCGATGGCTCCTTTGGGAGAAATAGCGCGGGGATTATACTGCGATTCCACCTTAATGACCGCATCAACCAGTTTCGGGTCCACCCGGAATTTTCCAGCTGTCCGCTGGACTATGCGTGTTAGGCTCAATGCCGGTTGGGAAGCGCCGTTTGCCGGCCGCCTGCCCGATGCAGTCAGAGGCTCGCCGCCCGTATTCACAAAGACGGGGCGACCATTTGGTCCTGAAATGGCGACTATGTGCTCACCACGCAACAGGGGGGCAGACAGGCAGTAAAGCAGACACACGAGCACGATGCGGATGACGGCTGGACCGTTGTGGCTATGCATCACGCCTAGCGCCCCTCGAAACCGGAGCCTTCAGCCCCGTTGCGATTGGATCTTTCGCCAGCCGCTCACAGGCCGGCGGCGAGCCCAATTCTTGCAAAATCGCGGCATAATGCTGGCGCATCCGCGTGGCTCTATTTTACATCACCTTCAAGCGGAAGTTACCAGAAAGATACCGGTGCTCGCGAGCTTCACCGCAGGGCCCTGCAAAATGCGTTTTGTTGATTTCGAAACTTCATCGGGCAGGAACTTCAGTGCGAAGCCGGGCCGCGTTCCACCCATTTCCTTGCCTCTGCCGATTTCATCCACTCGCCCGCCACCTGCCGCGTGCTGACGTTGAGGCGGTTCCAGACGTTGATCAGGGCAATCCTGATGATCAGGGCCGCAAGCGCCGGCTCGTCATAGTGCCGGGCGGCCTCGTCCCAGATCGCGTCGGGCACCGGGTCCGGACGATCGCTGAGCCGGGTGACGGCCTCGGTAAGCGCCAGTGCGGCTCGTTCGGCATCGCTAAAGTAGGGCGCATCCCGCCAAGCCGCCACTGCGAAGAGGCGCTCGTCTGTTTCGCCTGCCTTCTTGAGAAAGCGGCAGTGCATGTCAACGCAGACGCTGCAGCCATTGATCTGGCTCGCGCGCAGCTCGGCAAGGCCGAGCGTCTTCAAAGGCACGCCGCCCTTTTCCGCGGAGGCCCCCAGGGCTTGCAGAGCCTGCATGGCGTCAGGAATAATCATCACTGGGTTCTTCATTCGTGCTTGCATGATGGTCAATCTCCTTTGTCACAAAGATTGAATTTGGTTCGTCACCATTATGACGGATCGCAACGGAGGAATGTGACGGATGGGCGAGGGCGACTGGCTGGCGGAACGATTCGAGGAGAAGCGGAGCCATCTGCGGGCAGTGGCCTATCGGATGCTCGGCTCGCTGAGCGAGGCGGACGACGCCGTCCAGGAAGCCTGGCTCCGGCTCAGCCGCTCGGGCTCGAGCGACATCGAGAATCTCGGGGGATGGCTGACGACGGTCGTTGCACGGGTATGCTTGGATATGTTGCGCTCGCGCAAGTCGCGGGGCGAGGTGCCCCTGGAGCCAAACACAGCCGACCCGGTTTTGAGCCGTGAGGACCGGATCGACCCCGAGCGCGAAGCGCAATTGGCCGACTCGGTCGGTCTCGCGCTGCTCGTGGTGCTTGACAGGCTTGCTCCGGCGGAGCGGCTGGCGTTCGTGCTGCACGACATGTTCGCCGTGCCTTTCGACGAGATCGCTCCTATCGTTGGACGTTCCCCGGCCGCAGCAAGGCAGCTCGCGAGCCGCGCCCGCCGCCGGGTGCAGGGAGCGGCCACTGTTCCCGGCGCCGATCTTTCTCAACAGCGAGAGGCTGTTAACGCCTTCCTCGCTGCCGTGCGCGGCGGCGATTTCGAGGGACTTCTCGCGGTGCTCGATCCAGACGTCGTGGTTCGAATTGATGAAGCTGGAGCGCGTCCAGGCGCTCCCACAGAGATACGAGGTGCGCGGAACTGGGCCAAGGGGGCTATCGCTTTCTCGCGGCTTGTCCGATTTGTAGAACCGGCGCTCGTGAACGGAACAGTTGGCCTCATCTGGGCTCCGCGTGGACGGCTATTCCGGGCGCTCAGCTTCACGATCTCACGTGGGAAGATCACCCAGGTCGATGTGATCGCCGACCCCGCGCATCTCCGCAAGCTCGACCTAGCGGTCCTCAACGACTGATGCTGACAACAGCCGGTATTTGGCGGGCTATTGTCCCTTTGGAAGTCGGTCATGGCGCTTGGCGACACCCCCGCAGCATGAAATTGTAGCGCCAGCGTCTCGCTGGCTTGGGACCAGGCCGGCAGATCCTGCCCTGAGCACCGCGAAGGAAGAAGC
>JBOGJZ010000372.1:0-2277 GCA_050745645.1 Terriglobia bacterium
GCCAGCTCGCGGACGATTGAAAAGGCAAACCTGCCAGCAGGTCCAGATTGATATTCTCAAATCCGGCCCGGCGGGCTGCCGCCACTTGGTCGCGAATGTCCGAAGCAGAGTGCAGGCGCCCTACAGAACGCAGTTCGCGGTCATCGAACGACTGAGCTCCCACGCTCAGGCGGTTCATCCCTAACGCAACAAGAGAATTGAGCAACGGTTCGTCCGCCGAGCCGGGCGTGATCTCAATGGTAGCCTCAAGCTTTCCGGAAAAGCTGAATCGCCGCC
This sequence comes from Terriglobia bacterium, assembly GCA_050745645.1. Classification (GTDB taxonomy): domain Bacteria; phylum Acidobacteriota; class Terriglobia; order UBA7540; family UBA7540; genus RH2-MAG17b. The sequence continues at coordinate 277 of JBOGJZ010000372.1, forward strand.
GGATGTGCTCGAACAAGCGCTGAAGACGGCAGTCGCCTAATAGGGATGGCGTTCCGCCGCCAAGATAAACCGTATCTACCGGAAGAGAGAGAAAGTCAGCTCCTTCCGCGCCTATGAACTGCGGAAGCAGCGCCATCTCGATTTCCAGGTTTTGAACGTAGCGGTCGTAAACGGATGCCGGCGCTACCCGCGAACTAAAGTTGCAGAAGGAGCACTTGGAAGCGCAAAAGGGAATTTGGAGGTAGAGCCCGAGTGTCTCCGGCATAAGGCACAAGACCTTTGGTAAAAGTAGCGTCTAGCCAGGGCTGGGAAAAACCCGGCGGCAGCTACGCGATCTAATCCGGCACGATTTTAACGCGAAGATCCCGCCGGCGCGGGCCGTCAAATTCACAAAAGAAAATCCCCTGCCATTGACCCAGAACTAATCGACGATCAGCCACCAACAGGGTTTTTGAGCAGCCAATCAGCGCGGCCTTCAGATGAGCATCACAGTTGCCGTCATTGTGATGATAGTTCCCGCCCGCCGGCGCCAGTTGCGCGAGAAATTGGTCGAAGTCTTTCTGCAGTGAGGGATCGTCATCCTCATTAATCAAAACTGCGGCCGTTGTGTGCGGCGCAAAGACGTGACACAAGCCATTTTCAATCTTTGATTCCTCCACCAACCCCTGAATCAGCCCGGTCACGTCCTTGAACTCGATGCGCTGATGGGTTTCGATCCGTAGCGCGTGCAGCGGGGATCGCGTTTTTTGTTCGCCTGCCTGTCTGGTGGCTTCCACGATACTGACGTCCTCCTATTGATCCTGCCGGAAGGCTTAACAGGTTGCAGGAAAATCTCATATTGCCATGTTGCGCTGAGCGAAGGAACTGAGCATCACAAGCTCTCGCCCTCTTTTCAGCCTGCCAATTACATAAGGCGCAGCGCCTTCGATCAGATTATACCCCGCTTATTTAAATCCACGTCAGCCCGTGAGTAGCGGCATGTCTACCTGAGTAAGCCATAGAAAGACTTTGTCTAGTACTTGTCGTAGATGGGATTGTAATGCGGGCGTGGATGAGAGTCGACGTAGGCTGCCACGTCAAATTCTTCTTGGACGGTCAAGCTGCCAGGCTTGCTGGGCGGCATGTTCGCCTTGATAAAGGCTGCCGTCTTAGGGACCTTGCTCATCCCGGCGCCGTCATTGATCGAGCGAGGCCCCCACAGCGGCGGGAACATGCCCGGCATTCCTTGACCGCTCGATCCGTGACACACGCTACACTGCTTCGCGTAGATCTGCTCGCCCGCCTTGGCGTCAATTTTTGCCGGAGTTTCCAGGCGCAGCAACCCGCGGCCCTTTACAGTTGATCCCATAGGGACGCCTTGAGAGAGCCAGTTCATGTACGCGATCATGGCAATCATCTCGCGGCTGCTTGAAGGCAGCGGCTTGCCGTTCTCACTGCGAACGAAGCATTCGTTGAGCCGGTCTTGAATCGTAATCACTCGTTGTGCGCGCGGGCTGTACCACGGGAAAAGGGTGGTCACGCCGCCGAGCGGAGACGCGAACGCCACGGTTCCTCCGCCAACATGGCAATCGCTGCATTTCATGTCGTTGCCCGTGTAAGCCGCGGCGTATTTGGGCGTGTCCGTGATGATGTTTTTTCCCAGCCGGACAAGGTCGCCTACTGGTCCGGGTGGAATTGACGAGTCCGGCGGAACTCGCAAGGGAACGGTTGGAATTGTGTCTCCCGCCGGGTCTGGCCGTGGCGCGGCCCGGCCCGAGCTCCGCAGCAGCGTTACGGAGGTTAGCGCGCAAAGCAAGAGAACCGGAAAAAGGACCATCTTGTGATTTGCCACGAGACTTCCTCCTTAATGCTTCGCCGCGCCGCCTGGCGTCCCGAAACCAAACTCGTGATAAATGGCCTGCGCCTTCCCGGAGCGCAGAAAGTCTACCCAGAGGCGGCCTGCCGCCGGATGAGACGCACTCACCAGCACACCTGCCGCATAGGTTCCAACCGTGTTGTAGC
>JBOGJZ010000373.1:0-10044 GCA_050745645.1 Terriglobia bacterium
CCGTGATGATGCTGGATTGCAGCCACAGCATGATCCTTTACGGCGAGGACCGCTTCACGCCCGCCAAGCGAGTGGCGCTCGCGCTGACTCATCTGATCCGCACCCAGTATCCCGGCGACACCCTGCATATGGTGTTGTTCCACGACTCGGCGGAGGAGATTCCTCTTGGCCAGCTCGCGCGCGCGCAGGTAGGGCCTTACTACACGAACACCCGCGAGGGGCTGCGCCTGGCGCAGCGCATCCTTTCCCGCCAGAAAAAGGATATGCGGCAGATCATTATGATTACGGACGGTAAGCCCTCCGCGCTGACGCTCGGCGACGGGCATATTTACAAGAACGCTTTCGGCCTCGATCCGCTCGTAGTCTCGGAAACCCTCCACGAAGTCGCGCGCTGCCGCCGCAATGGAATCCTGAATAACACTTTCATGCTCGCCTCCGATTATGGCCTCATCAACTTTGTCCAGCGGGTGACGGAAATCTGCCGCGGCAAAGCCTATTTCACGACGCCCTACACGCTCGGCCAGTATCTGCTGATGGATTACATGCAAAAAAAGGTTAAGCACATCCACTGACCTTGTTTTTGGAGCAGGGTAGCGCAGAGTTTCGCGTTTCTGAAACTCTGCGGCGTTTGATCTTTTGCAACCAAAAACCGCAGAGTTTGAAATGCACAAACTCTGCGCTACGACTGCTTGGCAAAGCGGCGGCAAGCCATAAAGTTCAATCTGGAGGATTCAGACAGGCAGAAGCGGTGGACGCTCCGCCTTGGCATCCTTGCGCTACCGTCCGTCAAAACTGCAGGAAGCGTCCGGCTTGAGGACCGAAGCTGCCGCCACATGGAGAAGGTCGAGAGTTCTACCGCCGAATGTTGCCGTATGGCGGCGCGAGAGAATTAACGCCGCAATACGGACGCTTGCATTTTTCCTGTGAATCCGGGCATACTTTTACTTTTTCAGACTCTACAGGCTTCGCGCTGAGTTAAGGAGCAAACCCTTGAACTTTTACATAACCCCTAAAGGGAAAAAACTGGTGACCGTGATTGCGGGCGACGGAATTGGCCCGGAGCTTGTCGAGAGCGCTCGCCGCATCATCGATGCGACCGGAGCCCCGGTCGAGTGGGAGGAGCGCGAAGCCGGCGCTGCGGTATTTGAGCGAGGCCTGCCTTCCGGAGTGCCGCCGGAGACCATCGAGTCTATCCGTAAAACGCGCGTCGTCCTCAAAGGACCCCTGGCTACTCCGGTTGGCTACGGCGAGAAAAGCGCCAACGTAACGCTGCGCAAGCTATTTGAAACCTATGCCAACGTTCGCCCGGTGCGCGAGCTGCCCGGCGTGACCACCCCATACAGCGGACGCGGCGTCGATCTGGTGGTGGTGCGGGAAAACGTTGAGGATCTTTACGCCGGCATCGAGTACATGCAGACGCCCGGCGTCGCTGAAGGCTTGAAACTGATCTCAAGAAAAGGGTGCGAAAAAATCGTCCGCCTCGCCTTTGAGTTCGCGCGGTCGGAGAGCCGCAAGCGCGTGCACTGCGCCACCAAATCGAACATTATGAAGCTGACCGAAGGCCTCTTGAAGCGCACCTTTGAAGAGGTTGCGAAAGAGTATCCGGACATCGAGGCCTCTCACATCATTGTCGATAATTGCGCGCATCAACTTGTCAAAAAGCCGGAGCAGTTTGACGTGATCGTCACCACCAACATGAACGGCGATATTCTCAGTGATCTTTCCTCGGCGCTTGTGGGCGGCCTGGGCTTCGCGCCCTCGGCCAACCTCGGTAACGAGGTGGCGATTTTCGAGGCCGTCCACGGCTCTGCTCCGAAGTACGCAGGCCGCAACGTAGCCAACCCCACGGCTGTGATTCTATCTTCCGTAATGATGCTTCGGCACCTGGATGAATTTGAAACCGCCTCCCGGATCGAGCACGCTGTGCTCGTGACGCTCGGCGACGGCAAGGTGCGCACGGGAGATGTGGTAGGTTACGACCGAGGCATCTCAACCTCAGCATACGCAGACGCCATCATCGCCAATCTGGGCCGCAAATCTGAAAAATGGAAGGTGCGTGAGCACAAACCGCTTAAGCTGCCGCAGCTTTCGACTCGCCCTGACTTTGTGACGCCGAAATCGCGCAAGGTAGTAGGTGTGGATGTGTTCGTGGAATCTCCGCTGGAGGCCGCCGAGCTAGGGCCGCAAATCGAGCGGCTGGCGGCCTCGACGCCTTTTCAGTTGAAGTTAATATCCAACCGCGGCACGAAGGTGTATCCCGCCATGGGCGCGATCACAGACTGCGTGGACCACTGGCGCTGCCGCTTTTTGGCGCGGTCTGCGGGCTCTGAAATTACAGACGATCACGTACTGGATCTCACCCGGCGCGTCGGCGCCAGCCACCGCTGGGTGCATCTTGAAAAATTGCTTGAGATTGACGGCAAGCTGGGATTCACCAAAGATCAAGGTGAGGATTGATGGCGGTCCTGCGCCACAAGATAGCCAGGCGCTCGGCAAACTGCGATGACACCTCTCGTCGGCATCATTATGGGCTCCCAGTCTGATTGGGAAACCATGTCCCACGCGGCTGAGACCCTGAAGGAACTGAGCGTGCCGTTCGAGGTCCGCATCGTTTCCGCACACCGTACCCCGCAGGCCATGTTCGAGTATGCGGAAGCGGCCGAAGCGCGCGGCCTTGAGGTGATCATCGCAGGCGCGGGCGGCGCGGCGCACCTGCCCGGCATGTCCGCTTCCCGGACCGTGCTGCCTGTCCTCGGCGTGCCGGTTGAATCACACGTCTTGCGCGGGATTGACTCCCTGCTCTCCATCGTTCAGATGCCGGCAGGCGTGCCGGTGGGAACCCTCGCCATCGGCAAAGCTGGCGCCAAGAATGCCGCGCTTCTGGCCGCAGCGATTTTGGGTATAAAACACCCGGAGATTCGCCAGTCGCTGCGGCGGTTCCGCGACGCCCAGACTCGCGCCGTCCTCGATCATCCCGACCCGCAGCAAGGCGTGAGCTAGAAACCATGCTTATTCCGCCCGGCGCCCAAAAGAGCGCGGCGCAGGCGGCCAGTCCTGCCCTGTGCTTGTTCACGGAATTATGAGAATCGGAGTTCTGGGTGGCGGACAACTCGGCCGCATGATGGCGCTGGCTGGTTATCCGCTTGGCCTGCGGCTGCGTTTTTTTGATCGCGCTGCCAATGCGCCTGCCGGCCAGGTGGCTGAATGTTTCACCGGGAGTTTTGATGATCTTGACGCACTCGCCCGCTTTGCAAACGGCCTCGACCTGATCACCTATGAATTTGAGAACGTGCCTGCCGGCACAGCCCGCTACCTTGCTGAGCAGGTGCGCCGCTTCTTCCCGCCTCCGCGCGCGCTTGAAATCGCGCAAGACCGTTACATCCAAAAGAGCTTCTTCCGGGAAACCGGTGTGCCAACGGCGGCCTTCAGTCCTGTGAGCACGCGTGCGGAACTTGAGTCCGCTGTTGAAGCTATAGGACTGCCGGCGGTGCTCAAGACGCGGCGCTGGGGATATGACGGCAAGGGCCAGTTCGTGCTGCGCGAGAGCGCAGACCTGGACCGTGCCTGGCAGATCATGGACGGATCGCCTGCAATCCTCGAAAGTTTCGTCCATTTCAGCCGCGAAGTCTCTGTAATCGCCGCGCGAAGCGTCTCGGGCCAGGGGGCGTTTTATCCGCTCACGGAAAACCATCACCGTGAAGGCATCCTGCGCCTCTCGCTTGCTCCCGCCCCAGGCTTGTCTACTGAGCTTCAGCAACTCGCTCAATCTTACGCAGAAAAAATCCTGACTGCGCTGGATTACGCTGGAGCGCTTACACTGGAGATGTTTGAGGTTGACGGCAAACTTCTGGCCAATGAGATGGCTACCCGCGTGCACAACTCCGGCCACTGGACGATTGAAGGCGCTGAAACCAGCCAGTTTGAAAACCACCTGCGCGCCATTACCGGCCTGCCATTAGGCTCGACCGAAGCGCGCGGCTGCTCCGCCATGGTCAACTTCATTGGATCACTGCCGGAAGCCGCCCCAGTGCTCGCTATTCCCGGCGCGCACCTCCATGTTTACGGCAAAAAAGCTCGCCCAGGGCGAAAGCTCGGACACGCCACCCTCTGCTTGCCTGATCCTCAGGAGTTAAACGAACGCCTCGAAAAGCTGCTGCAGCTTGCCGGTTGTTGACTTTACTTTTAATCGCGTTTTTAGCGTTTGTGAATGGGAAAAAACCGGCGGTTTCCCGCGGCGGCGCATGTTACAATGCCCGCGATGCCCACTCCTAACTCCCGTCACCGGCGCGGGGCAAGACACCCCTTCGGATTTTTATTCTCCAACGAATTCGGCAAAGCCATCAAGCCACGCATCGCCTTGTTATCCATTTACTCATTGGGGGTCGGCCTCGTCGCGGGGCTTGTGGCCGAAGGCGTCCTGGAGTTGATCTACCTGTTCACCAATGTCTTTTTTGCCGGCCGTTGGTCTTTTAAGGTGGTCTATCCCGACGACTTTCACCTTGGCCTGTGGGTCATCCTGATTCCCGCGATCGGCGGGATCGTCGCCGGTCTGGTAATTCATTACTGGGAACCTACCCTCAAGGGTCACGGAACTCCGGAGGCGATGGAGGCAGTGCTCATCGGGCACAGCGTGCTCCGGTTGCGGGTGGGCATTTTAAAACCCATCGTCAGCGCGCTTGCCATTGGCACCGGCGGTCCATTCGGCGCCGAAGGCCCCATTATCCAGACGGGCGGCGTGATCGGCTCTTTCTTTGGACAACTATTACACCTCTCACCTTACGAGCGCCGGATACTGCTGGCTGGCGGCGCGGCGGCCGGACTCGCGGCGACCTTCCTTTCACCTTTTGCCGGAGTTTTGCTGGCCGTGGAACTGCTGCTGTTTGAGTTCAGCGCCCGGTCATTCATTCCGGTCGCCATGGCGACAGTCGTGGCCACAGCCGTCGCAATCCTCTTCCGTGGTTCAGGCGCGCTTTTTCCAGCTCATGCCTGGGCGCTCAAACACATGGGGGAGCTTTGGCTCTTTGCGCTGCTTGGTCTTTTGATTGGGATTATCTCAGTGATCCTGATTAGAGTCCTGTTCTGGATCGAGAATATCTTTGATCGCTTTCCCCTAAAGCCCGCTACCGTCTGGGCGCCCACCGTGGGCGCCCTTATCATGGGTTGCATTGGCTACTTTTTTCCGCATGTCTTCGGCACCGGTTACGACACGATTACCGCGATGCTGAATAACCATTTTTCAACCGCAAAGCTGCTGGAGATTTCCGGCGCTAAGTTCTGGGCGCTCGTGATTTCGCTCGGCTCCGGAACATCGGGAGGCGTGTTCGCGCCGTCGTTAATTATCGGGGGAGGATTTGGCGCAGCCTTCGGCGCCTTCTGGCATCACCTCCTGCCGCAGTTCACGTCCAACCCTGCCGCCTACGCGCTCGCAGGCATGGGCGCGCTCTTTGCCGGCACTTCGCGCGTGCCCATCACCGCGGTTGTTTTCATGATTGAGCTCAGCCGTAATCCCCATGCGGTGTTGCCGTTGATTGTGACTTGTTTCATCGCTGATCTCTTTACCCGGCTCTTCAGCGTTGATTCGATTATGACCGGCAAGCTGCACAAGCGCGGGCTGATGGTCTTCCAGGATTATTCAACCCCCGTGCTCGTTGGATCGCAAATCGGACAGGTCGTGCGGCGGCAAAAGCCGGTGCCTGCGGATTTGGAACTTGACGTGGCGGCGCGGCTCTTCTCCCCCGAACCCGGAGAAGTGCTGGCTGTAGTAGAAACGGATGGGAAGCTTGCCGGGATCATCGAAGCCCACGACCTCCTTTACCAGGACGAGAGCCGGCGGCTCAAAGTTCGCGACGTGACCCGCGCGGATTACGTCGTCGCGCATCCTGAAGAGCTTGTGCCCGCCGTCGCCCAGAAGATGCTCGCCCGCCATGCCAACAACGTCATAGTTGAAGAGCAGAACCGGCCGGTGGGCGTGGTCCGCGCTTTTGACCTGCTGCGGCTACAACGCGGACTTCAGGAAAAGCATCTGCTGACTTCGTTGAAACCGTTATTGCCGCCGAATGAGAGCCAAGGAGAGAAACCGTGAGAAGGCAACCGTCGCGGCAGGGCCCGCCAGTCATTACGCGCCGCCGCCGGCCAATTAATGACCACCGAGGGTCCGGAGAGGCCCACAGAGAAGCCGTCGCACCCGTTCGCCTCCGAATCGATCTCCAGATTGCAGACCGGATCGAAATCGCTGCACAACCCCGACGGGTCAATGTCCGTGGTGGGGTTATTCAGCGCGTAGGCGTAGCGATTCAGCGATTGCGGGTTCATGATGTCCCCGCCCAGCAGGTCCGGGTTATACCAGCGGCCAGGAGTTGTGTCGTACAGGCGGGCCGTAAATCCGTTGCTGTCAAAAGCTGAGAAATGCGAGCCCCAGATGTTCCCGGCATAGGTCCAGGTGGTTCCCCAAGGGTAGTAGAGGACATCGCCCACCGCTTTTCCCGTTTCGTCCGTATCGCCGGCCGTCGATCCCAGAAAATTCGGATGGGGGAAGTACATCTGCCCGTTGTCCACTGAGTACACTGACCAGCTCTCGCCGATTATCGGCACCATCTGCGCCCATATCTCACCGTTCGATTCGGAATCGCCAACACGATTACCCCAGGGATCATACATAAAATAGAAAACCGTCCACGGCACCGGGTTAGATACAAACTGTCCCAGGGCATTATAGGTCTGAAAATTGCCGTTTGCTGAAGACTGCCTTCCTTCCGCGTCGTACTGGTAGGTGTTCGTTCCATCGCTGGTCATGTCTCCTGCCGCATCGTAGGTGAAGCCCGCAGTACTGATCCGGTTCGTGGACTGATTAAAGGTGTATTGCGGGCAGGGGCCCTGGGTGCTGCCGTTGATCGTGCAGGTCATGTTGCCGTAGCGATCATAGCTGAACGCCAGGTTGTAGGTGGAATTTCCCGTGGCCTTCGCCGTAATGAGCCGGTTATCGCCGTCGTAGTAGAAAAGTTCCGTATGGCTCAGCGAGGGATTCACATTATCGCCGTAATAGGAGTTCCATAGACTGCCATTATCCCCGCCCCAGGCCTGCGGCGTCGGAGTGCAACTGTTGGGATAGTAGCTGTTGGCGTACCAGTTGTACACCAGGCAATAATCCGCGAAAGGATTGCTGGATGTTCCCAATCCAATGGTCAGCGGCTGCAGGCGCTGATTATAGGTGTAGGTTTCCAGCATGTCGGTGCAGCCCTGTTCCTGCCCCGAGGACGAAGTGCAGCCGTTCTCCAATGTGTTCTCCGCGCCCCAGGGCGTGTAGGTGATGTTCTTCGCCAGATACTGCGGATGCGTTGCATCAGCCAGCGAGCTTTGAATCTGGTAGATTTCTTGGGCGCCGTTGACGCTGTTCGTGATCGTGTAGCCTGCTGGATGCGTCCAACTGGTAACGTCTCCCGCCAAATCGTAATTGTACGTCATCGCCCATGCCGAGCTTCCGCAGTTGTAGGGCGTGCATTGCCAGAAGCCCGCGACCCGGCCCATCGGATCGTAGCTGTACGCGACGCCTGTCTGCGCGGGGCTGCCGGTTACCGCTTCGGTCATTCTGCCTTTGGTATTGGTCAACGTTCCGCTCGACCAGCTTCCAATCGAAACGGAGGACTGGTCGTAGGAATAGTACGCCGCCGGCGTGGTGTCTGAGTAGCTTTTCTCCGTCAGCCGGTTCAGAGCGTCATAGGTATAAGTTGTGGTGATGCTGCGGGCGTCGGTGCGGCGGCAGACTTCGCTGGCGTCGCCTGAGCACAATCCGCCGCCTGAAGTCGTGTGATAGTAATACGTCGTGCCGGATTCAGGAGTGGAGGCCCAGATCAGCCGCGAGAGGCCGTCATAGCCGTAGCTGCGCGTCTGGCTGCCCTGAACGATCTGCGTGAGATTGTCGAGCGAATCATAGGAATAGCAGGTCGGCTGGTCTGCCTTACCGCCGTTGGTTGGGTCGGTTTCATCGACTTCAATCAGCCTGCCCAAAGCGTCGTACCAGACCTGACGGATCCAATAGACTTCATTTCTAGTGAGTACCGGATAGCCCAATCCGTAGGTAGACGCTGAGCAAAGCCGTGACGAGTTTCCTCCCATGCCCGCGACCGCAGCGCCATAGTAAGTGAGCACCTGGTTGCCGTCCGCGTATGTCAGGCTGGTCACGCGCCCCAGCGCGTCATAGGCGTAGGTCTCCGAGCCAGTCGAACCGCTGCGGTAGGGATTTGAGACCGAATGGACGCGGCCGAGCGAATCGTAGGCGGTATCCACCAGGTCAGCCCCTGCCGGGTCTGAGTTCAATTGCGTTTGGGTGACGCGACCCAGGCCATCCAAAAGAGCCGTGTCGATGCGGTTCGCAGAGCCGCTCAGCTTGAGCGTCCGCACCTCGCTGGCTGGAGGCGCATCGTTATACGTCCAGGAGGTCAGCCCTCCGTCGGGGGCCGACGCGCTTAAAGGACGGCTGAATTCGTCAAAGTTGAAGTTGGTAGTGCGCGTGTTCGGATCGGTGACGGAAGCGACGACGCCCGCGTTGCAGTTCCACGCCATGCTGCTCGAAAGCGATAGGGGCTGGGTGATGGTGGTTGGAAACGAGTTGCCGCAATTGCCGGTCCCGCTGTAGCTGAAGCTCGTTAGATGGGCGTCGTAGTCCGCCGCGTTCTCCACATTTCCAGTGTCGTAATAGCTGAAAGCCCGGGTAAGCGTTCCCATGCTCTGGCCGGTGACGCTGACCGTGGTGGGGTTGCCGCGACTGCCGGAGACGGCGACGTGCTGCGGCGTCCCGGAAGTAGCGGTGACGCCGGTCTGATCGTAGCTGTACGTGGCCTGCTTAAGAAGATTATGGGAGCCGTCGTAGATCAAAACGTATTGCGGGCGGTAAAAAGTGGTCCAGCCGGTCAGGGACGTGTAGGTGAAGTTGGTCTGGCGCATCAGAGCGCCGGGCGCGCCGCCGCTGCCATAAGCGTAATCTCCAATAAAAGTCGGCAAGCCCACGGAGTTGTAGTTGGTGATCGTGCGCGAGGTGACGCCGCCAAGCGTCGTGGTGACGTCCCGCTGGGTGATGGGCGGGGCGACGGCAGTGCTATTACAAGGTTCTGTGGCGTTGTTATAGCAGGTGAAAACCTGCTCCAGCAGCGTGCCGCCAGTCGAACCTTGGTAGACGTCGCGCTCGGTCTCGTAAGTTCCCTGGGAATCGACGACGGTCTGGTTGCCTTGGGGATCGGTCACTGTGGTGGTCCAGGCGGTTCCGCTTTCCGAGTGCGCGTAGGTCCAGGTTCCGTCCGGGGTGGTGCGGGTGAGCGTGGCGGCGCTGCCATCCGCGCAGATGATCCCATTGTTGGCACCGCTGTAGGCGTATGTGATCGTGCCGCCGCTGGGCAGCTTGACGGAAGCGATGCGGCCCGTGACATCCCCTGAAAATCCAGGTGTCCCTTCATAGGTGATCTGGTAAGACGTGCCATCCGGCAGATCGATGCTTGTGACCAGATTATCTGTAAGCGGCCCGTACTCGAGGACACTGCTGCAGCCGAAATTCGTGCGCACGGTAAACGCGTTGTAGTTGACCACAACCTGGCGCGCGGTCCCGGAAAAATCGGTGTAAGCGTAAGTGACCGGACTCGACGGCGTGCCCGATCCGCTGATGGTAAGCGCCGTCGCGCCGAGCGTGTCCTTGAACGTGGTCGTGCCCGAAGCAGTGGCGGCCGACACGTAGTTGCCGTTGCTGTCGGTCACCGTAGCCGAACCCGACAGGGACTCGACCGGCGGGTTGATCTTCAATCCCGAAGGCGAATAGACGACCGCAGAATCTGGCGTCACGGTCATGGTGTAGCCGGAGCCATCGGCCGCCGTGGCCGTCTCCTGATAGGCGGGCCCGGAGCAGGTGGGTTCCGCGTTTGAGACCTGCATGGTATAGCTGTGCCGGGTGCCGGAAGGGTCGAAGTAGGCCCAGTCCGAGTAGATGCTGTAGTAATTCCAGTGATAATTCTTCCAGCACTTTCCCTGCGACCAGACGTAGGTGACGTAGCCCGCAAAGCC
>JBOGJZ010000374.1:0-4491 GCA_050745645.1 Terriglobia bacterium
GTCCCTCGGGCACCTCAGGGTGCCGGGCGGTGAATCCTTTCACGTGCAGCTCATAGATCAGCGTCTTGTGCAAAGGAGTGCCGAGGCGTGTATCTCCCTCCCAATCGAAGGCTGTGTCCAAAACTACTGACTTCGGGATGTTGGCCGCATCGTCCCGGCCATCAGGGGAAAGGTCCGCGTCCGTGTGTCCCACCGTGTAGCCGAATTGGGCGTCACTCCAATTGAGGCGGCCAGCAATGGCCTTGGCATACGGATCCAGCAATAGCTTCGCCGGATTGAAGCGGTGACCTTGCTCCGGCTCGTAGGGGCCATGAACTCTGTAGCCATAGAGCTGGCCCGGCCGCATGTCAGGAATGTAGCCGTGCCACACGCAGTCCGTGTATTCAGGGAGCATGACTCGCCCCGCGTCTTGATTGCCATCCGGTCCGCCGTAAAAGCACAGCTCCACCTTGGTGGCATTTTCAGAAAATAGCGCAAAATTCACTCCTGAACCGTCCCATGTAGCGCCAAGCGGGTACGGTCTGCCAGGCCAGATATTCATTTCAGTTCTCTCCTGAAGTCATCTTTGAATTATGGAATTGGTAGCACGGTCAGTGCAATGCTGACCGTGGACTTTTTCCCCATAACAAACCCACGGTCATTCCTCAAAAACGAAATAGGGGTATTTACTTCACGCCACTAGCCCCAATAGGTTTTGATTGACCAGAGTGGTGAACGGGGCCGGATCTACGTGGACGGCCTGTTGAGGCAAAACGATAGAGCAGCTTTCCCCTGGATGCCGACGCGGCGGTCGCGTTCAGCCTCCGCCAATTCCTCAATCATTTTCCGAACCTCCTCCAGCACCATGCCTTGAACTTGCGCCCAAGCTTGCGTGACCAGATCGGAGAGTGCTACTTTGGTTGTGTTCATAGGGTGTCTCCTTTCTCCTGGCTTCGCCGGCAGGTAGTCGCTTGCTGGAGATACCCTCTTTCTTTCTCTACCGCAGTTTTCAACACGAGATGTTACAGCCTACATGCGCGCGCAGGGAGAAGCAGATACGATGAGAGTCTCTTTGGTGAAAGATGGCAAGCATCAACCCCTGGATATCCCAGTCAAGCGGCTGTACTGCGTGGGCTACGCCGGGCGCAACCAAGCCAAGGTGAAGGAACATATCGACGAGATGGCTAGGATCGGCGTTCCACCTCCGCCGCGCACCCCAACCGTGTACCCCGTAAGCAAATACCTGCTCAGCAGCCATCCGGAAATCACGGTGCAAGGCAAAGGAACGTCCGGAGAGGTGGAGTTTGTTATATTTATTCAGCCGGACAAAACCTACGTTACAGTGGGCAGTGATCATAACGACCGCGATCTCGAGAAGATTGACATTGAGAAATCGAAGCAGATGTGTGAAAAGCCGGTCGCCAGTCTTGTCTGGGACTTAGGTGACGTGCAAGGCCATTGGGATTCCCTGATTCTCCGCGCCTGGGTCAGCGGCGCGAGCGGCAAGAGCTTGTACCAGGAAGGACAGGTCACGGCGTTGCTTCCTATCCCTGATTTGATCGAGTCCGTCCGGCGCGAGACCGAATCGCCACTGGAGGGATCAGCTATATTTTCCGGAACTGTGCCGGTTCATGGGGATTTTGCCTTCTCAAAGGCTTGGGATCTGGAATTGGAAGACCCGGTTTTGAAGCGCAGCATTGCCCATCGTTACGAAGTCACTGTCCTTGCGGAGGAAAAGAAGCTATGAATGTGGCTCTGATCCAGATGGATATCGCCCTGGGAGACGTTGCGGCGAATCAAAAAAAGGCGCTTGCCATGATCGAGAACGGGCTTCGCGCCGGGGCAAAAATCTTCGTCCTCCCGGAGATGTGGACGACCGGCTATAAACTGGGAGAGATTGATAAGCTCGGTGAACCTGATAACGGGCCGTCGATCCAATTGCTGAAAGCAGTTGCCAAACAAAATAAAGTGGAAATCATTGCCGGCTCAATCGCCGAAAAGGACGGCGGCAAAGTTTACAACACCTCCTACGCCATCGGCCGCGACGGGAGTGTCCTCGCCAAGTATAGGAAAATCCACCTGAGCGGGCTGGCGAACGAGGAGAAATACATCAACGCGGGCAACTGCAAATCCATTTTCGACCTGAGTTTTGGTAAAGCTGGATTAATCATCTGCTACGACGTCCGGTTCACTGAGCTTCCTCGCGCGCTGGCCTTGAGCGGATGCCAGGCGCTGTTTGTTCCGGCAGAATGGCCGGCGGTCAGAGGGAAGCATTGGCTGGCGCTGAACATCGCAAGGGCTATCGAGAACCAGATGTTTGTTATCGCGGTCAACCGGGTGGGCAGGGATGAGAGTGATGTGTTTTTTGGACATTCGCTCGTGATTAATCCCTGGGGCGAAGTGCTGGCGGAAGGCTCAGAAGATCAAGAAGAAGTCATCACCGTTGATGTTGATTTTGCCGCCATCGCAGACATACGAAAGCGCATACCCATCTTCGCCGACCGGCGTCCTCAGTACTACTGATACCAATTTTAGGTCAAACACAGCATTTAGGCAGGCGCTGAAATTCCTCACGGTGTGATTCTGAGCGTAGCGACCTGTCCCGGCGAAGCCGGGAAGAATCTGATTTTCTCACGCCTTACAAGCAGATCCTTCGCTGCGCTCAGGATGACGTCACCTGCAGCATCCCGCTAAACGATCCCATAGTTGACGTCAAATTGGTATGAATCACCGGGCCGAAGACTTCAGCGGCTCAGCCAAGCGTTGTTATTTCAGCTACGTGATTATAAGGGGAAAAACCGCAACCGGCGCCTGGCACGAAATCGCGCAGGCGCCGGTTGCGGTTGCCCTGGTGGAGAGGGGGATCGCCACCAGGACCGTACAGCAAGAAGTTAGTACCTCTTGCCGTAAACCGAAGGCGCCATGTGGCACAACTCCGCTGCAGCCGCGCGCCACCTGCCGTCCTGCTTAACGAAAACGCGCAGAACGCGGAAGTGTGCATTCATATCATGGCCGCCAATCGTCCCGGTAAAGTTCGTGCGGTCGGTCAAAATCGCGGTGTCGCCGTAAACGTGAACCTTGATTTGATCTACGGTTAGGGTCTTAATTTTGCGCTCCGGCGATTTAACTTTTCTAAACAATTCCTGCTTGTTTGAAATTTCCCCACCCGACCCTGCTGAGCACTCGAAGAAATCGGGAGCCATTAGCTGGTTCAAATATGCGGTATCGTGCTTTGCGGCTGCTTCAACCCATTTCCGGTCGAGTTCTGTAATTTCCTTGATGGTGGCGGCATCATTGCTGTCTCCCTGCCCTGCGGCACTAGCCGACGGCATGAAACCTAGTGACCAGACGCCAATAATCGCTGCACAAAGCACAAGCCGAAAAACCTTCATGAGGAACCTCCGGAATTTGAGCCGTTTGATTGAAACACTGGCCACTGACGCCGCCCACTTGTCCGGCGGCGTCCTGACCATAGGCACATGCTATCTGGGGAAAGCTCTCGCTTTGCGCTGAGACCTCCATGTCTTACCAGATCAGCTTGAGGGCAAGTTGAATCACCCGAGGACCCGAGTTCATCAACGTAACGGCCCCAGCGTTAGGTTGTATGGCTCCCGTGGCATCCATAATCACGCGATTGTCATTGGGAGCGGTAAAGTTAGGCCGGTTGAATAGATTGAACGCCTCGGCCCGGAACTGAGCCTTAAAGCTTTCCGAAATCGCGTGGAACGGAAAGTTTTTCATCAGCGAGAAATCCAGATCTATCAACCCCGGACCGTTCAGAGAATTGCGTCCTTCATTGCCGAAAAGAGTACTGAGAGGCGCGGGAGCAAAGCAATTCAGCTTCACGTAATTAGAGGCGTCTTGTGGGTTGATGGGGTTTGCGCAACCCGGCTTGACCAGTCGATCCGGGTATGAATAGGGATCTGTATTATTCTGGCCCACGGGGTCACCTAGAAGCAACACAGTAAATGGCGAACCGGATTCCACATTCAACGTTCCGCCGGCCTCCCAGCCGCCAAGAATTGCCTTTTCTGGCCCGTTGAATCCGGACGGGGTTGGAATATCCCAGATGCCATTAATCGTCAGGACCTGCGCGATGTTGGTATCGGAGAGGGATTTGTGGCACGTCATGCAGAAGTAGAGAAGTGTGGAGATGGAATTCCGGTAGGGATCGGAAGCAACCGAGCCCGAGCCGTAGTCAATGTTCTTAGAGAACGTATAGGAACCTTGAACCTGGACACCGTGGCTCATGGTCTTTGTGACTTGGGCCTGGAGTCCATCGTAATAATACTGCCCGTCCCAGAGCGCCATCTGAAGACGGCCCAAAGCAGGGTTGATGATGGTCCCGGTGCCAGGGCTATTGCAAAGTTGGGTTGTAGTGCCCTCAGGGGTGGCCTGAGGAGCGCCGAATGATGGGCAAGGCCATTCCAGGCCCAGCGGTGTCTGGGTTGGAAGGACCATGTTATTGTCGTCAGCCTGGTCCCAGAAGTGATAGCCGCGCGAACCTACGTA
>JBOGJZ010000375.1:0-5528 GCA_050745645.1 Terriglobia bacterium
GAGCGCATGTTGGAAATGTTCAAGGGCAGGGAGAAATAAAGCAGGGATGACCTCCGCCGTCGAAGCTTGTTACTTCATCGCAACCATCCTCCTTATTCTGGGCCTCAAGCGCATGAGTTCTCCCCGAACTGCGCGCAGCGGCATTCTCTGGGCGGGGGGTGGGATGGCGCTGGCCATAGTGGCCACGTTCTTTTATCCTGCAAAGCTTTACAGTCTTCATCCACACCTCGCGGGCGGAGGCTTTTCGGGTCACCGCATTGTCCTGATCCTGGTAGCTATTGCCGTGGGCGGCGTTCCGGCGTGGTGGTCCGGGCGGAAGATCGCGATCACCAACATGCCGCAGATGGTCGCGATTTATAACGGACTGGGCGGCGGCGCGGCGGCGGCTATCGCTGCAGTCGAATTTTACAGCGGCCACGCATATTCGGACTCGCTTTCCGTTCCCGTGATTGCCGTCGCAGGCGCCTTAGCCGGCACCGTAGCTTTCGGAGGAAGCGCAATAGCTTTCGCCAAGCTTCAGGGCTGGATGAAGAGCCCGCGCTTCCGGGGCCGCCAAGTGGTTAATTCGATCCTTCTCGCGATTGCCTTGCTGCTCGGAGTATGCAGTATCTTCCCCTCTTCAGCTTCGATCATTCGAATCCCGGAGTTCTGGACGGTTACCCTTTTCTTCCCGGCTTGCCTGATCGTGGGCATCCTCATTACCCTGCCTATCGGCGGCGCTGATATGCCGGTGATCATTTCCACCTATAACGCCTGCATTGGCCTGGCGGTAGGGTTCGAAGGCTATGTCATGCAGAACCCCGCCATGATGATCCTGGGCACCATCGTGGGCGCCGCTGGAACCCTCCTCACGCTCTTGATGGCCAAGGCCATGAATCGCTCATTCGCCCAGGTCTGGCTGAGCGATTTCGGAGACGTGGAAGCGGCCTCGGCTGGGGGCGTGGAAACGCGGACGATGCAAGCCATGGAACCCTCGGACGCCGCCGCCACCATGGCCTACTCTGAGCAAGTCATCATCGTGCCTGGCTACGGACTCGCTGTGGCCCAGGCTCAGCATAAACTGTGGGACTTTGCACAACTGCTCCAGAAGAGAGGCGTGAAGGTTCGGTTCGCCATCCATCCTGTCGCTGGCCGCATGCCAGGCCACATGAGCGTACTGATGGCGGAGGCTGGCGTGCCTTACGATTTAATTTTCGATCTGGACGAGATCAATGCCGACTTTGCGAACACTGACGTGGCTCTGGTCATTGGCGCAAACGATGTGGTGAATCCCGCCGCGCGCACAGAGAAATCCAGCCCTATTTACGGCATGCCAATCCTAAACGTGGATCAGGCCCGGCAGGTCTTGGTCATCAAGCGGGGAAAAGGGGCGGGTTTTTCCGGCGTTCAAAACGAGTTGTTCTTCAGCCCAAATACCCACATGGTCTTCGGCGACGCCCAGGATGTGATCAACAAGATGATCCAAAGCCTCAGAGAGCTTTGATAGCCTTGTCAGCGCCGGCCGGGGCGACCGCGGCGGCTGGCTATTGCCTTCCGGCTTGCCGCCGTTCCCGAACGAAAACTTGCCACAACGAGGACGACTTCGGATTAAAATACACGAGCCATGAGCCATCTACCTTCGCGGTTTTTCAGAACAGCGCTAATCATCCTTTTTGCCTCGCAGTTTCCCGGCGTTATTTGGGCGCAAAGGGCTGCCACGTCGAGCCAGCGGATGATGAGAAAGTATCACCGGGCCGCCCCGAAGCAGCCGTCCCTCACGCAGGAACAAATCGTGAAGCTGCTCCGGCAAAAGATCAAATATGTCTTTGTGCTCTACCAGGAAAATCGCTCCTTTGACTTTTACTTCGGCACGTTCCCTGGCGCAGATGGTCTCTTCAGTCAGAATCCCGCGAGCACGCCTGGGTTTTATCAGACGATCATCAATACCGACGGCACAACCGGGACCATCCATCCTTTTCTGATCGGCCCTGAGCAGTTCGCGGCTGATACCGATGACGTCGATCATTCCCACCCCGGGTTGGTTGCTAAAATGGACATCCACAACAATGCCCCCAGGATGGATCACTTCGCCCTCAGAGAGGAGAAGAGACTCACGAAGTCCGGCAACCCGTCCCTTCAGGCGAAGCAGATGGGCGAGTTGACCATGGCTCACGTAGACTGTGATACGGTTCCGCTGCTTTGGCGGTACGCATCCCGGTTTGTGCTGTTCGACCACATTTTCCAGGAAATGATCGGTCCTTCCACGCTCGGCAACCTATCGATCATTGCTGCGCAGACCGGCCAGACGCAATGGGCGCTGCACCCAGGGGAAGGCTACAAAGGTAACGGATCATCCTCTCCGGGCGTTCCGGTTATGAATGACAGTAACCCGTTTTGGGGTTCCGAGCTCGATCCCACCGCGGGAGGGGAAAGAATGCCGGCTAACCCGAAGGACCTGCGCTTCGGAATGGAATACCATACCGAGATTAACCTGACGTTCGCATCGCTCCCGCTCACGATGTGGGGGCAGGATCTAAAGTCTGTGGCTAAGGCCGACCGCGATCCGAAACGCGATCTCGCTGACGTAAAAAATGACGTCAACTTCATCTCCAGCCGCAGGCATCCTGAGGTTGCATTCGGTTGGTATCAAGAAGGGTACGATAAGGAGCCTTACGACCCTGACGATGGCCCTCTTGACGCCTTCGGCTTGCACGCATCTTACGTGACTCATCACAATGGGCCGCAATACTTCGGCTACGTCTCGAATAACCCGGATATGCGCCGCGAGCTGCACGGGCTGGAAGACTTCTTCACCGCACTCCAAAAGAAGATGCTTCCGAAACAGGGCGGCGTATTCTTTGTGAAAGGCGGCTACCGGAACATATTCAACCTGAAGCCTGCTGATCCCGATTCTGCCGTGCAAAAAAAGTTTCTGGGTGACGATGACCATGAGGGCTACTCGGATTCTCAGATCAGCGAAGCTCTGGTTGCTGAGTCCGTCAACAAAATTGCCGCGAGTTCGTATTGGCCCGAAAGCGTCATCATCATCACCTGGGACGACTCCGAAGGTTCATACGATCATGTGCCGCCGCCCATTCGCGCCCGAGGCCCGGATGGCTCACCTATCACGGATGGTCCCCGTGTTCCTCTGATCGTGATTTCCCCCTACGGCCGCAAGCATTGCATCGTCCATGGCGAGGGGAACCATGCCTCCGTAGTGAAGTTTGTTGATACTGTGTTTAACCTGCCGCCCCTTGCCCTTTTGCCCGATGAGCTGCGCGGCCGGCGGCTCGGCGAGCAAGAGTTTGGGCAGGATGAAATGGGTCCTCAGGATGCGCTCACTCCAGGAGTAACCGATCTGACTGGAGCCTTCAGTCCTGCGCGGCTTCTGGGAATGGCTGCGCCGATACCGGCAAGTTACGTTGAAATTCCCGGATCGCTGGTTTTGCACCTGCCGGAGGAAACAGGCTACGGCTGCAAATCCCTCGGAATTGTAACCACGAATCGCGCGCAGAAGATCGTTAATGCAATACCGGGCGATTTCAACCCCCGGCCCGAGACAGATCCAACGAGGTAAGCGACGGGTAGGCCGCGTTCATCCGCCTGGATGAGGCACCGTGAGGCAGCTAAGCGCCCACTGAGGTCCCAACGTGACGCACTTTATTCGTCATTTATACGTCGTTTTCCTCCATCTCGGCGGATTTGGTCTGTTGGCGGTTGGCTTTTTGGACTCCTCCTTCCTGTTTCTCCCCCTAGGCAACGACCTCTTGATTATCGGCATAACATCCAGTAGGCCTTCCAGAATCGCTTATTACGTCCTCATGGCAACGGCGGGATCCGTGTTGGGCTGTTTTACCGTCGATTTGATGAGCCGCAGAGAAGGGGAAAAGGCGTTGGAGAAAATGCTTCCTGCCAAGCGGCTCAACTACGTGACTGGACGGGTAAAAAAGAACGCCGCGTGGGCGCTCACCGTCGCGTCACTAATGCCGCCGCCCTTTCCGTTCACCCCCTTTGTGGCCGCGTCCGCAGCACTGCAATACCCTCGCAAGCGGCTCCTTTCAGTGATAGCTGGGAGCCGTCTTCTGCGGTTCTCCATTGAAGGTGTGCTGGCTATTATTTTCGGCCGGAGGATCCTGGCGCTGGCATCGTCTCCGGTAGTTGAGGACGGGGTGCTAGCATTGGTAATCATCTCAGTGTTTGGCAGCGCACTCTCAGTCCGGGAGTGGATCAAGCGCAGCAAATAAGATACAGAGCTAACTCATTTAGATCCATTACAGATTAACAGCTCAGCCTCTGTGCCACTGTGAGGAATGGCTTCGCTAAAGGGATAGTTAGCCATTGGTTGCATGATTTTTCCGAATCGAGAAAAAACTTCCATATTGGCGAGCATTCACTGGTGAGGCGAGGGCGGGCTGATTGGCGCTGAGAGCCGCGTAACTGCTACGTGTTCAGATGGTTGCTTTCCCCCGGCATTAGAGCGCCTGTTCTGGAAACAAAATTGCGTTTTATACAAGCCGTGTCCGAAAGTCTGGAACGGAGGATGTCAATGGCTAAAATGAAGCTAGCATTCAATTTGGCAATCATATGCTCACTAGGTCTGCTTGGTTCTGCTTACGGTTTGGCGGGTCAATACGTAATTGGTGCAAGCAATCAGAACGTCACCATTATTGCTAACGGCAGTGGTTCTATGAACGTGACGTTCGGTACGTGCACTGCAGTTGGCGGCAGCAGTGTTTGCTCGCTCTCAGGGGAAGCGTTTGCAACAACTTCGGGCATGTCCTTAATGCCATACATTCTAGAAGAAACTTACACCGGCAGCGGCCTCAGCCCGGTAACTGCGGGTCCGGGGAAAAACGGCATCTTTAATCTCAATATGAACGGCGCAGCCGCGCGAATCAGTTTCAATGGAGGAGCGGCCTGGGAATCAATTCAATACACTGCCTTCACGAATGGCGCCATGAACCCCGAGGCCTATGGAACATGGAACGGAAGCACATCGCCGTTTGAATTCGCGTTGGAGAACATCGACATGAATGGGAGGTGCAGCCTCGGCGTAAACTGCTCGTTGAACTCGCTTACTTCCGGCGCCAAGATCAATTCGGCTATCTCTTCAGGTGAGTTCGATCTTGATGATAGCCCTAGCCCTGAGCCGGCATCGCTAGGCCTGTTTGGTATTGGACTGCTGGCGATTGCATTTCTTATTCGCAGCCGCTCGAAGGATTCGGTATGAACCTATAGGGCGGCTGTCGGCTGGTCTATAGCAAGCAAACTGGTTCTCTCCAAAAGCCTACTGGTATGGATATTGGCAGTACGCTGATCCCTGAAAGGGCATGCTCGCGGGATGCTTTCAAGCATCCACCCATTTCACTCCAATAAAGTCACTGCCCTGACTGCCTACTGAGGATTACAAATTATAGTGGCACCCCTCTCTGGAGCCGCTTCTGGCGCCTGCCCCGATGCAATCGGGGAAGCGCTGAAAGCCCGCCGCACCAACCGCAGTTTTCACAGAGTCTCATAAGACTGTCTCTCCATGCCGGCCTTCAACCAAC
>JBOGJZ010000376.1:0-2492 GCA_050745645.1 Terriglobia bacterium
TAACCAATGACACAGACGTAGCATATTTCTTGCGGCCCGATGAAGCTGTCTTCGACGGCGTGGTTACTCAGATAACTCCCGGAGCGGTCTATTTTCGTCAGCGGTTGCAAGACGCTCACGGCCAGGAAAGCTTCCGCGAAGTTGTGAAGCGGCTGATTCCGAGGAAATCTCAATGAAACTAAAATTGACAGCGGCTATCCCGGCGATATGTTTGTTGCTGTTTTGGCCAGGCCTCTCAGCCGGCAGGCAACCGGCCACCGGCGGCACGGCGCTGCCTCCCGGAACGGCTGATACGCCTATGCACGCAACGAACGCCTCGCCTGCTTCGATCCCGTCCGGCCAATCTGTCCGCCCACCCACTGCCGAGGTGTCTAACCTCGCGATGGTAGAATCGGTCTCCATCCAAGCTGACAGAGGTCAAGCAATTATCAAAATTCGAACGACCAGACAGGTTAGCTTTCAGCCTTTCCATCTCACGAACCCTGCCCGCCTGGTAATCGATCTCGACCAGACCGAGATGGCTCACTTTCGGAAGGTCGTGGCAAAGCAGGCTGGCGCCTTGGAAGACGTTCGCGTAGCCCAATTCCGCGCTCTGCCGTCGCCAGTTACCAGAGTGGTCGCCGACTTATCCGGTCCGGCCCCTTTTCACATTCAGTCAGAACCGGACGGTGTGCAAATCCGGTTTGAAAACCCAGTACAACCACATGCTGCCGCTGAAAGCGCGACTCTCGCCCATTCCACCCGTTCGCACGACCCTGGGATCGAACAGATTGCTGCGGTTCAAACGCCCGGTTATTCAGCCGCCTCGGCGTCGGCCGTTGACCTTTCACGGCCAGTCAGGTTGGATTTCGGAGACTTAGAACCAGCGTTTCCGGCCAAGACAATAGCTTCCCCGGCTGCCCAGAATCCAGCAATGGTCAAAGACGCGCCGCGGGCTAAGGCTCGCACGTTGGCATTCGCTGATCCGCTTGACCCGCCGAGCCAGCCAAGAGTCGACCCTCCACAAATGGAGACCAGCTATGCCGCCTCTACAACTCCCATGCAGCCTGCACCACAAACAACCGGCTTGCAGGGAGCTATTATGTCGACGCCGTTCTTCAGTACGGCAACGCCGCATTACACCGGAAAACTAATCTCTCTCGATTTGCGAGACGTGGACATCCGGGATTTCTTTCGCCTCATTCACCGGGTAAGCGGACTGAACCTGGCGGTGGACCCTGATGTAACGGGAAGAATTACGCTGGTGATGGACGATGTCCCGTGGGACCAGGCCCTGGATATTGTGTTGAAGAATAATGATCTCGGAAAAACAATAGAAGATGGCGTGGTGAGGATCGCGAAGAGCGGGACTTTGGTCAACGAGGCCAGTACGCAAGCTAAAACGCGGATCGACAGGTTGAAGGCAGAGCCGCTTGTAACCGTGATCCGGCGCTTAAAGTATGCGCACGCCGCGGACCAGTTGCCTGGACAGGCCGGTGCGATAGGCGGCCCAGGAGGAGCGCCACAGATCATTCCCGGCGTCGCTTCGCTTCTCAATGGTCTGAAAGGCTCCGTCGTCAGCGCTGACGGCAGAGTGCTGGTAGACCCACTCAACAACGAACTGATCATCACCGATCACCTGTCGCAGATTCCGATCATTGAAAAGGTCATCGACCGGTTAGATGTCCCGTCCAAGCAGTTGTCTATTCAGGTGCGAGTGGTCCTGGCCAACTCTGATTTCACCAGGACGCTTTCCTCTGTTCTCAGCGCGGCCTTCAACAACCAGTCCGGGACCACCCGTACGGCGGGCGGTACCGGCCAAGGAATTAGCGGAGTAGCGCCCACCAGCTCGCCTCTGCCGCTGCTGACTATTCCAACCCAGGCGCCGACTGTGAGCGCTACAGGTTTCGGAGCCTTCGCCATCGCGAACGCCGGAGCGCAATATGCCATCAACGCGGCTATCACAGCCGCGGAAACCCGTGATCAAGCCCGCACCTTGTCGCGGCCGACTATCGTAACTCAGGACAACGTGAAAGGCGAGGTCCAGCAAGGCGTTCAGATTCCTATTCAAACCAGCATCAACAATACAGTCACCGTCCAATATGTCAATGCAACCCTTCAGCTCGACGTGACGCCTCAGGTCACTGCCGGCAACAGCGTTTTTTTGAACATCTACGTGAATAACGCCTCCGTGGGTACGATCAGCACTACGGCAGGACCCTCTATCAACACTCAAGAAGCTACAACCCAGGTGGTGGTGCCCGACGGCGGAACGGTAGTCTTTGGAGGAATCACGGTGACTAACCGCTCTCGAACCGCTACGTCTGTTCCATTGCTGGGAAGCATTCCCGTCATCGGGAATCTATTCAAATCGAGTTCGGTTACCGACGGGAATCAACAACTGCTCTTTTTTGTTTCGCCCACCATCCTTCCGGGGTAAAGCTAGTGGTGGCTCTCAGAAATACGTAACACGTCGCCAAGCGTTGATGTCATGCTGAGTGGAGCGAAGCATC
>JBOGJZ010000377.1:0-4496 GCA_050745645.1 Terriglobia bacterium
ACTCGCGGCTGCTGACCAGCATTGGACAGGTGGCTGAGCGGTCAAAAGCAGCAGACTGTAAATCTGCCGGCCCATGTGGCCTACGGAGGTTCGAACCCTCCCCTGTCCACCAGAAGGATTGGCAATTCAGGGCTAACGGCAAGCGAAGGAGCGGCTGTTCCTGGCTGTTGCTCAGTTTCGCCGCGCTTGTCGCCCCAGCAATCCGGCGGGAGTAACTCAGTGGTAGAGTCACAGCCTTCCAAGCTGTTGGTCGCGGGTTCGATTCCCGTCTCCCGCTCCAGAATAAGCCGGGTGAACTATTTGGTTTGAGGGCCGATGTAGCTCAGTTGGTAGAGCACGTCCTTGGTAAGGACGGGGTCAGCGGTTCAATTCCGCTCATCGGCTCCAGAAATTCTCAGGGGGCCAAAGTATTGTGGACTATTCTGAGCGACAACTCAGGCTGGCTTTGGCTCAAGGGTTGAGGGAGAGCGCCGATCGTTCTTCCGAGTAGGCGCTCAGGGACGCGCTTTCGAGGTCATATTACGCAGTATTCCACGCTGGGTGGCGGATCCATTTGGGCACGCTTGGCACCTTTCAAAACATAAGGAAGATGTAGCGCCAGAGGAAATGCAGAAGCGCGGCGCTGCGGCTCATGCAGGAACGGCTGACCGGAAAGACTGATGAGCAGGTTGATTACGGGCATATGCCGCTCTTTAATGGGTTCCGGCCGCAGTTTTACTTTCGGACGACGGACGTGACGGAGATGGTGATGCCGGGAGGCAACGACGATGGAGATCGAGTTGATCACGCCGATTGCGATGGAGAAGGGGTTGAGATTTGCGATCCGGGAAGGCGGGCACCGGGTCGGTCACCGAAATCTCCCAGTTGAGGGAAGTCGAGTAAATTGTTCAAAACAATATGAATAGCCGCTAGCACAGCCATCGGCCTTCCACTGCGCTAAAATTTTGGTATGGATACTGCTAAAGTTCGCTATAATCTGTTACAATGTCTTAGGGGTTGTGCCCATCAATAAAACTCTCTGGTGCGGTCGCCCGGTTGCCACGAATAAAGCGGAGTTGAGATTACCCAAGGTTTTAGCGTCACCATCGATGGACAAAGCATAGTAGAGGCGCGAGCCAGCGTGCTCGCTTTTTGAGTTTATGCGCGAAATTATCACACTACAGTGTCCTGATTGCAAGAATCGCAATTATACAACCACGAAAAATAAGAAGAAGCACCAGGACCGGCTCGAAATCAAAAAATTCTGCCCAGCGTGCCGTCAT
This sequence comes from Terriglobia bacterium, assembly GCA_050745645.1. Classification (GTDB taxonomy): domain Bacteria; phylum Acidobacteriota; class Terriglobia; order UBA7540; family UBA7540; genus RH2-MAG17b. The sequence continues at coordinate 1,263 of JBOGJZ010000377.1, forward strand.
CACACCTCACACAAAGAGGTCAAATAGCGGGAGGGCGTAGCGCCCACGACTTTTGCACTGTGGCGTTGAGTGCCGTGGCGCCAGTAACACGTAGGGGCGTAAGTTTAACGGCTAGACTGCCGGTCTCCAAAACCGGTCGTGGGGGTTCGAATCCCTCCGCCCCTGCCAGGAATATGACGGCGGGCATGTAATCCGGAAAGAGCCAGCGCGGACACAGGGAATCATATGGCAGATGAAATCACAATCCAAAATGGCACGTGGCAGCGCCTGCGTGATTATTATCACGAAGTCCGGATCGAAATGAAGCGCGTGACGTGGCCGGGCAAGCAGGAAGTTTACGGAACCACGATCATGGTATTGATCACAACATTTGCGTTCGCGCTATTCTTCTGGCTTTGCGACCAAACATTTTCGCACTTGGTTTCCAGACTTCTGACTTATTTATTGCACCGCGCATAGTTCAGGCCCCCTCTATGTCTCTGGCTTTGTCTTCGCCATCCATCGAAAGAAGAACGTCAGCCATGCCTAAGAACTGGTACATCATCCACACCTATTCTGGTTTCGAGAAAAAGGTTGCCGAGACGCTACGCAGCCGGATCGAAGCGGCGGGATTGGGAGAGCGAATAGGGGGAATTCTCGTCCCTAGCGAAGACGTGGTGGAGATGAGAGCTGGGAAAAAGATCATCGCTCCCAAGCTGTTTTATCCCGGGTACGTGTTAGTAGAAATGGACATGGATAACGAAACTTGGCACCTGGTGCGCTCCACGCCGCGCGTCACGGGCTTTGTCGGCTCTGGTCAGATGCCAAGCCCGCTGACCCGCGAAGAAGTAGACCGCATCGTGCATCGAGTTGAAGTAGCGGCCGAACATCCCAAGCCAAAACTCCGGTTTGAAAGGGGTGAAACGGTCAAGATTAACGAGGGTCCGTTTAAGGACTTTACGGGCGCTGTAGATGAAATTAATGACGACCGTTCAACGCTGAGAGTAATGGTCACTATATTCGGACGCTCGACTCCGGTCGAGTTGGATTTCTATCAGGTTGAAAAGGGTCAGTAAACGGGGGGCATGTCGCCTTGCGGTACCCGCAAGGCACGTCGAGCCGGCGTCTCGCCGGCTTGGGGCATGGGAGGCAGAGCCGGCTCGCTCCGCAAATTGTAGTGCTGGGTCCGCTCTTTGACCCCTTCGCTATGCTCAGGGCAGGCTCTGCGGCTTGCCCATGGCCCCGCAAAAAGCCGCAGCGTTACAATACGAACGCTGTGCTGCACGTTCTCGCCGAGAAGGTAGGCACGGTCAATTCGTCTTGTGAATTGAGCGTGGGTTTGTTATAGATAAAAAGGCTAAGGCGCCATGCAGCGGATTTCACGTCGGGAAGAGGTATTAACAATGCCTCGTAAGGTGAGGATAGGTAGCGTTCTGAAACGCGAGGTTCTTGGACGAGATGGTCATCGCTGTGTGAAGTGCGGACGTAAATCACGTCTAGAGCTTCATCACGTAGTTCCTGTTGTGTTCGGCGGTCACACTACGCTAGGCAATGTCGTGACTCTGTGTGCCGATTGCCACAGGGGAGCCCCAAATGAGCCATCGGAATTCTTTCGTTGGGCCGCTTCAGCGCTACCACCCAGCATGGACCTGAGTAAGCACCTCACGAAGCTCTGTATTTCTATACTCTTCCATCGCGAGGGCTTGGGGGAAAAAGTCGACGAAGCCGAAGGGTTGGTCGACCAGATCTACCCTGACCTTTGGAAGGTATTTCGGGCCTCGCCGACCGATGAGGATCCGCTCAGGATTGAGCCAATCAAGCAGTTCCTCGGAAAATACCTGCCCTCGAGTGAAACGGGAAACCCGCTGGCCGCACCACGGCCTGCGGTGCAAACCGGCGTGGCGGCAAAGGGAAATTGACTTGGCTAGGAACGTGGTACTTGGAATCGACGGGATAGAAGCATTTCTCAAGAAATTCGCCACACCTTCCGGCCGGTCTCTTGAGGGCGGCTTGCTAGCCGACGCTGAAGAAATCGAAATGACGGCTACCAATCCTCGTAATGGATCGGTGGTGGATCAGGTTGCAACTACCAGCATCCGGAACCTCAAACAGTTGTGCTCAAGAATCGCGCGGAAAGTTTTATTCTGCGGGTCCGAGCCGAGGCGAGCGTCGCTGCGAGGCTGCGGTCGAGTCTCGGTCCCGAGGATCGGCATATACCTGCGAGTTCGGCACAAAAGGTCAGCTTGCAGGAAGTCAGCCCAAATTTGAACAGCCAGGAGGTAGCGTTCATTGTTTCAGGCGAAATATACGCCTGGGCTAACATCACCATAGTTTGGCCACGCGACTCGGCAGGACGCAGCACCGTTCGCCGAGCGCTGTTGATCCTTGATTCAGTCCTCTGTCGGCGCGCTGACGAAACTTCAACCAATACTTGATGAAAGCCGCGACGTGTGCGCTGCCACAACTTGACTCAAAAAGCTGAATACACGGCAATTCACCCTACTGCAAGTTCGCACGGAGGCACGCCATGTTTTTCGAATATTCCAAGGCGTTATTCTCAGGATGGCTGAATTCGATGGGAACCATCTTAACCATTTCGGCGATTGTGCTATATGTAGCGAGCCAGATCAGACACAAGGATGTACACATTTCAGGGTGGCTTCCGACGTTGATCGGAGCCATTGCATTTGCATTTGTTTCATATCGAGCGTGGGTCAAGGAACGACGAGAAAAGCAAACTGTCGAAACAAAGCTTCTTTCTCCCACAGAGAGAGAAGTATTCAAAGAGTGTCGGTCACGCTCGCAGAGTTATATCGAGCTGATGCGACGTTTTCCAAACAGTGCGGCAGTTAACAACCCTTTTAGCACAACTTGGAGACCATATGTGGGAAATACGACCGTTCCCATTGATATTCAGGAAATGATAGCGTGGCATAAGGACTGCATGAATTTCTTGAACATCCTAGAATCATCGGGCGCTGTGAAGGCAACCCGCCTTCGTAGCCTCGCTCTTGTTTCCTCTGCTTCAGGCGGTCAGCTATTCGTGAACCCAATAGCTTGCCTGAATGGATTTAGTGAAATCGAAAACCTCATACTTGAAAAGGTTATTTGTTAACGCAAGTGCATTGAACGTGTAGCAAGACTCGTGGGCTCACGATATGTCGCGGGTTCTATAAAAGGGGTCGGGTGGTGCAAACGCGAGCTTTGTAGCGCAGCGTTCGCTGTCTAACGCTGCGGCCTTTCGATCCTGAATTG
>JBOGJZ010000378.1:0-6424 GCA_050745645.1 Terriglobia bacterium
CATGATCCGGACTATCTTCGTAATTTCATTCGCCCTGGCATACATTTTTCTGGTGGGTGTGCCTTGCTTGGCTTATACGCTTCTTACCGGGGGTACGGATCCGATCTATCGAGCCGGAGTGCTGGGCGCGCGTCTGACGGTGCGCCTGGCAGGCGTTCGGTTAGAGGTTCACGGCAGACAAAGGGCTTCTATCGGCGGAATTGTGGTTTACATGGCTAATCATCAAAGCAATTGCGACCCGCCTGCCATCATTGGTCTACTGCCTCCAGTGCTGCTCCTTGCCAAGGAGAAGTTCTTCCGCGTCCCAATCTTGGGCCGCGGAATGCGCCTGCGAGGATTCATCCCTGTTGACCGCAAGAACCGGGAAAGGTCCGCCCAGGCAATCGAACAGGCAGTCGAGTCGCTACGGGCCGGTCACTCGTTCCTCGTGTTTCCAGAAGGCACGCGAAGCGCCGACGGGAGGCTGTTGCCCTTCAAGAAAGGCGTCTTTACCATGGCGATCAAGGCTGGCGCCGCTATCGTTCCAGTTTCAATTTCCGGCAGCCGTAAGATCATGGCCAAGGGGCGGATGGCGATTAAGCCAGGCGTGATTCGAATTACGTTTCACGAACCGGTGCAGAGCGCAGGCTATGCTATAGAAGATCTTCTGGCAGTGCAGGCGCGGGTCAGGCAGGCGATCCTTTCGGGTCTGGATGAGGAAGAATGGCCGGCTTGCGAGAATCGCCCGGATCAGACCGACGCTCGAGCCGCCGCTCTGCGTGGCATGAACTGATTGAGTTTTTCGATGTTAGCGGCGAAGCGATATCTGATTTCAGGAAGGGTGCAAGGCGTCGGATTCCGCTTTTTCGCCGAGCGGGAAGCCAACCGCTTGGGACTTCGCGGCTACGTGCGGAACCTCAGTGACGGCAGAGTAGAGGCCTATGCGGTCGGCGAACCGGGTTTCCTGAACTCGTTCAGGGGCAGACTGGCCGAAGGACCACGCGCCGCAAAGGTGGTGCAAATCGATGAAAGCGATCAACCCGTCAATCGCCAATGCACGTCCTTCCGCATCGAAGGTTAGCGCGGAAGCTGAAAAAACCGGCTATGTCATACTGAGCGGAGCGAAGTATCTGCTTGTCGTAGTGAGCCAGAAGAGGTTCGATTCCTCGATGAGTTTACCGTGAGATGCTTCGCTTCGCTCAGCATGACACGCTCTAAACCATTTTTCAGCAACCTGCCAGGGCTGCGCTGCCAGCTACCGGCTAGATCACATTGAATTCATTGGAGGAATCGTGGAGGACCTTAAGCGATTAATACGAGAAGTGCCGGACTTCCCGAAACCGGGAATCCTGTTTTATGACATCACGACCCTGCTCAAGGATCCTGTCGGCTTGCACCGCGCCGTGGACGCCTTGGCGAATCACTACGTAGGGCGAAAGATTGACCGCGTCGTTGGCATCGAGGCCCGCGGATTCATCTTTGCGCCCATGGTTGCCTACCGGCTAAATACTGGATTCGTGCCGGTACGCAAGGCCAAGAAGCTCCCGTCAGAAGTAGAACGGGCGAGTTATGAACTCGAATACGGCGCTGACTCCCTTGAAATCCACCGTGACGCGATCGAGACCGGGCAGAGCGTCCTCATCATCGATGACTTGCTGGCGACCGGAGGGACAGCCCTCGCCGTGTCAGTCCTGGTTGAACGGCTCGGAGGGCGGGTGGCCGGTCTGGGTTTTTTGATCGAACTCGAGTTTCTCAAAGGGAGAGAGAAGGTTAATCGGTACGACCTTCATACGGTGGTGAAATATTGACCGAGGTTTTGCTTCAGGCCAGCCGCCGCTAGAGAGACGCATCTTCCGGTTTGCTCTCCAGGCCCAATTCCTTCAAAATTGAGTCCACAAAAAACTCCTCGGGCATGCTGCCCTCGATTGAAGATTCGCCGTTGACGACGGTCTTCGGAACCGCGTAAACGCTGTACTTGCCCGCGAGGTCCGGGAACTCCGTAGCCTCGATCGCATCCGCAGTGATCAAATCGTTCTGGATAGCAAGGGAGTAGGCGAGGCGAACTGCCCCTGGGCAATGAGGTCACGTCGGTGTCACGAAAACTTCCAAGTGAACGGGATGCGTGATCTTGCTTAGCTTTTCGGTGGTTTCAGGCGCGAGACCTGAGTCGCCCTTCGAGACGTTGAGAATTGTATCGAGCAGCGCCGCAAATTCATAGCCTGCGGGCAGCCCGTAAAAGCGAATGCCAAAGTCCTTTCCGTTGCGAACGACAGTCGCCGGAACCTTATCGACGCGATACTCTGCGGCCTTGTCCTTCTCAAGAAGAAAATTATGCACTTCCAGCGAAAGCTTGTCTGAAGCGCCAGTAAGCTCCTGGAGCAATTCCCTGGCCTCGCGGCCGTACTCCAGGTTCAGCTCCTGCGTGAAGTGAATCAGCTTGACCGGCTCCTTCATCTCTCCCAGCCGCCGCCGGACCGCTGCGATATCTTCATCCTTTAGCAATGCCATAACTCTCCTTCGGGTTTGGCCGGCGTGACTCTCGGATTAGCTCAGCCGCTCATCGGCAGGTCGAGCGGCTCCGGTTATTCCCCCGCAAGCGGGAATCAAAGCTCCCCTTGCGCCGCGCGCTGGCCTGGACCTCCGCTTCCGCTGGGGTGAAAATCCACCCGTAAGACTGCCCGGCTCTACTTGTTTAATTATATCGCTCAGAGCCGCGAGGCGTTCCACGCTTTGACCGGCGAACCGGTTGTAGGAGGCATTCATCCCTGATGGTTTGCTCCCGGCACGGCAAAGTTACGGTTCGCGGCATCCCATCGCTGAGCCGCGCGAATTGCCGCGATGACTTCGTGCGGCTCACTGACGACATCCCACATGGAACGGTGACGGTGATCCATGAAGTGTTCGCCGACGCATCGGTTGAGGAGATCAAGGCAGGGATCGTAAAAAGACCGAGTGTTCACAATAACGATGGGACCGAGGTAGAGTCCCAGGCGCTTCCAGGCAATCGCCTCAAACAGCTCTTCAAGGGTTCCGCAACCGCCCGGCAGGGCTACAACGGCGTCAGCCCGGTCTAGCATGGCGCGCTTGCGCTGGTGCATGTCATCCACGATCACGAGCTCAGTGATTTTGCGATGCCCCCACTCGAGCTCTTCCATAAAGCGCGGGAGAATTCCCACCACTCGGCCGCCTTCGCGGAGCGCGCTGTCCGCGAGCCTTCCCATCAAGCCGCCTCCTCCACCGCCGTAGATCACCGTGATCTCATGGAGCGCCAATTCCCGCCCCAGGCGCTCCGCGGCGTCAAGATAAACAGAATCGCATTGACGGCTGGAAGCGCAGTAGACAGTTACGGCTTGGATTTTATTGTTATTCAAAGCCCGCCTCGTGTCCCGGCTTATAAGTTCGTTGCATAAGTCCGGATGTCATTCGAGCCCTCTTCGCAAGGATTCTGCTCGTCGCCTTCCTTGCGCCCCGGCGCGCCGCGGCGCTGCCACGGGATCCGAATCCGCAATGGGACTACCATTTTCGGCCTGCTTTTTATTGATTCCAAAGCGTTTTCTGGCTCCGTTTCCCCTTCACCCCTGGAGGGCCGGTTAGCGCCCCAAGCCGACGCCGACAGCCTTTCCCCGGTGAAACAGGGTTTGCGAAAGATGAGAGCCATGGTTTAAGCACATCTTGATTCGCCACGATGGACTTCATCCAGCTTAGCAACTCCAGACGAGACGAAGGAGACCCATGAGACCCATGAGACAAGAAATTTTCAGCAGGCATAGGGGCCTCATGGCACATGCCGGGATCTGGCGCCTCCTATTCTACGGTCACGGACTTGGCAAGGTTCCGGGGTTCGTCCACGTCACAGCCGCGAAGGATACCGATGTGATAGGCAAGCAATTGCAAAGGCACAACCTCGAGAATGCTGGAGAGCAGTTCATTAGCGTGCGGCAAGATGATCGCGTGGTCGGCCATGGCGGCCACCTCGCGGTCGCCATCGGTCACTAGCGCGAGGATAGTTGCGCCTCGGGCTTTCGCTTCCTTGATGTTTGAGATCGTTCGCTCGTAACGCGCGCGTGAATCATCCGAATCCCAGTCACACGTGGCGATCACCACCACGGGCAATCCGGGGCTGATCAGGGCGCTTGGGCCATGTTTCATCTCGCCGGCCGGGTAGGCCTCGGCGTGGATGTAGGAAACCTTCTTCATCTTCAGCGCGCCTTCAAGGGCGATAGGAAAGTGTACGCCGCGGCCGAGGAACAGGAAGTCGGCGGAGCGATAGAACTGGCGCGCCAGATCTTCAAACTCTTCGTCCCGCTGCAGCACGGATTCAAGCTGCCTGGGGAGCGCGCTGAGGCCGGTCAGCAGCTTCTTAGCCTCTTCCGCACTCACACGCCCACGCAGTCCGGCAAGATACAAGGCGAAGATATAGAGCGCGGTGGCCTGGGCGGCAAAAGTCTTGGTTGATCCCACGGCAATTTCAGGTCCTGCGTGCGTGTAAATGGCGCCATTTGCTTCGCGGGGAGCCATGCTGCCAAGTACGTTACAAATCGCCAGCGTGCGGGAGCCCTTGGATTGCGCCTCACGCTGTCCGGCAATGGTGTCAGCCGTTTCTCCTGATTGAGTTATGACGATGGTCAGAGTGTGGGGATCCACAATCGGGTCGCGATACCGGAACTCAGAGGCGTAATCCACCTCAACCGGGACCCTGGCCAGGCGCTCGATCATCACACGGCCTGCCATGCCGGCGTGCCGCGAGGTTCCAGCCGCCACAATCTTGATCTGGTGAAAATTGCGGAAGTCTTCTTCGGAAATCTCCATCTCGTCCAAAAACACCTGCCCTGTCTCGGGCGAAATGCGGCCTACCATGGTATCTCGAACCGCGCGGGGCTGCTCGTAGATTTCCTTCAGCATGAAGTGCTTAAATCCACCCTTTTCCGCCAGAATCGGGTCCCACGTGATGTGCTGGACGCGGCGGGAAACCGGATGATCTTCAAAATCAGCCAGTTTCACCCCGTTGGGAGTGAGCACGGCGATGTTGCCGTCCGCTAGAAAAAACAGATCTCGGGTATGGTACACAATCGCCGGAACATCGCTTGCTACAAAGTACTCGTCCTTGCCGAGGCCGATTACGGCCGGCGGACCCTGGCGCACGGCGACAATCTTGTTTAAGTCGCGTGTGGATATAATTGCAAGTGCAAAGGCGCCCTTCAGCCGCCGAACCGCCGCGCGCACGGCCTCTTCCAGCCCTGTTGCCTTAGCGGATGCAGCGCCGGGCTCAAGCGCTGGTCCATTTAGATACTTTTCCACAAGGTGAGCAATCACCTCCGTGTCCGTCTCGGTCACGAAACGGTGCCCTTCAGCAAGGAGTTCCTGCTTCAAGCCTTCATAATTCTCAATGATGCCGTTGTGCACCACCGCCACAGTACCCCTGCAGTCACGGAGCGGATGGGCGTTTTCTTCAGCCGGGGGACCATGAGTTGCCCAGCGCGTATGCCCGATGCCGTATGACCCGTCAATCGGATTCAGGCGGATCGCCTCTTCCAGATTGCGCAGCTTGCCGGCGGCGCGGCGAACTTCCAGCGCTCCGTCCTTCATGACGGCCAAACCCGCCGAGTCGTACCCGCGATATTGCAGCCGCCGCAAGCCCTCTACCAGCACGGGAACAACACGTTTATTGCCGATGTATCCAATGATTCCTGACATGGTTAGTGATTTCTGATTATAGCAGACGCCCGCATGAGCGCTCCGATGCCACCCTCTTCCAGCTTCGAGGGGTGGGCATTTATCGTCATCGGCATGGATGCCCACCCCAGGGCAGGTGAGGGCATTAATAAAATTTCGCTTTACAGTGCGTAAGCCATTGAATTATAATCAACCCGCTGTTTTATAGCCGAAGGGAAAGTAGCTTTTGTGATCTCGGCTTGCGACTGAAATTTATCCTAAAAGTGAAAGCTATTTCCATCGGCTGGGTTAGCTTCCCCGCTCGGGAGGCGGGGGAAAGTATAAATCTGCACTCAAGAGTTTTGCTAAATACTGTTTAATCAACAAAACTAGTTTTCGACAGCAAGTTGTGGCAAGTGGAAGTTGAATTGCTCTTCCTAACGCCCAGTTGCTGTTTTTGGGGTTATAGCTTAAGGCGCGGGAAGGGGAAAGGGCCAAGTTCGCGCGCTGGTGGTTTGGCTATTGATTTTCGACGCGGGGGCTCTGCTGCGGGCGGTAAGTTGAAACCGCGCAAGACCGAAAGGCCGGGGGCCACTTAAAATTAACTTTAGGCTTGGCGTGCCGCACGCCGCCAGGTTATGATTCAAACCTGAAAGTGGGAGGAGGAACGCATGACGAAAATAACAAAGCTGGTGGTCGGCCTCTGTGCTGTCTGCCTGCTTGCTTTAGTTGGTTCTACATCTGCCATGGCGGCCCCGCTTAGCCAATACTTCATTGGTTCAAGCAGCCAGGA
>JBOGJZ010000379.1:0-7243 GCA_050745645.1 Terriglobia bacterium
GGTCAAGCTCAAGCGGACGACAGTCAGGGTTCCGCCAAAGCCGGGAATCATTCGCCCTGCAGGCCCTTCCCTTGTAGCGAAGGGCTCGCTTTTCAGCCCCTTCGCTACAAGGGAAGGGCCTGCGGCGTTTCATCCGGCAGAAAACCGCGTTATAAGGCGAATGCTGAATGCCGCAGCGTTACACGGCGAACGCTGCGCTACATGAGGATCAACCGTGATTTTGACGGGACCCTGGGGACGACGGTGGTGGCTCGGCCGCAAGGAGAGATACCCACGGTTAGGATTGCACTGGCCGCGGGTATCAGCCATCAGCTAAATTAGCATTCGATCCGCTACCCTGATCCGCACACTTCACCCCTGAGGTTACAGTCCGCCCTGGCTGCAACCGCAGGTCATAAGCCATCAGATGGCCCGGTCTACCTCGTGGTTTCTACCACGATTCCTGGCGGCGTCCATACTCTGGCCATTGCCCTGCAAAATGCGGTTGCGAGAAACGCGCCCGCAAATGCTCCGATTAGGGCTGGAAAGATGTAAACGTTCCAGAGCATGACCGAGCCGACCCAATGGCCAATCACGGAAGGGCCCAGCCAAGCGAAAACCCAGCCGACAATCCATTTCCCCAAAAAACCATCGGTTCCATTCAAGAACCGGTAGTGAGCGGCCCAATGGATAATTGCGGCCGCAAAGGCGCTCAGGATTAATAGAATTAGAAAAGATAGGAAACGCATTCCAATCAACGGAGCGATCATTGGGAACCTCCTCTGGATGCTTTAGCTACGCATTGCGTAACGAGCTGCAATGAACTGTTTTCAATACAATTCTAACGCTCGAAAGGTGGTTTTTCCATCGGGTGATTGGAAGGATGAATATCTCGTGACATCGCTTCTGACTCGCAGAAGCCGGGAGTGTCTCAGTTTGGTTGGTGTAGTGGCGAGTTTATCTCGCCAGATGGCGGCATAAAGCCGCCTCTACATTCAAACTGAGGCTTTCGGCGCGTCAGTCACCCTGCGGGTTATCCAGCCAATAGATGGTAAAGCCGGAAAGCAGCTTGGGATAGAAATCTGTGGATTTCTGCGGCATCACGTGTCCGCCGAAGGCGACATCGCGCACCGACTCGATAGGAGTGGGATTCATCAGGAAGCAGAGTTGCGCTTTGCCTGAGTTGACCATCTCACTGGCCTCGCGCAGGTCTCGTACATAGTGCAGGTTCTTTTCCTCGCGAACAGCTTGCTGGCTGATACCGAGCGCGCCCTCAAGGAGCAAGCGGTGCAGGATAATGACATCCAGACGGCGCTGAGGTTCGGAAAGGCCGGGCAGTGCGGCGGCGAGATCATAACCGTTTTTCAGGCTCAACAGCGCAAGCTTGCCTTCGCCGGCGTATGCGGCCACGGCATGGTGATTCCGGCCAGCCGCCGCGAGCTTCTGTTCCAGGTCTCCGGCTCCTTTGGCGGTGGCCGGAGATTCGTGCAGGAGTTCCCAATCAAAGACCTTTTTGGACCCGGCGCTGAAGGCGCTCCAGTCGAAACTGGGCAGGCTGTGCACCACGCGATGGGTGGGCAGGATGGTGAGGCCAGCGGTTTCCATGCGAACGAAGGTAGCCATCACGTAGTCTAACCGTTCGTCAGCATTCTCCTCCGCATGCCGCAGATCGCGGTAGGCGAGCGCGGTTTCATAGCGATGGTGGCCATCAGCGATGATCAGCTTCTTGTCGCGCATACCCTGGGTTACACGCTCGACGCTGGCGCGGTCGCTCACCCGCCAAACGGCGTGGCGCACGCCATATTCGTCCTTCATTTGCTGCCAGGGATCGCCGCTGATGTGGGCGGCGAAGGCGGCCTCGATTTCGCCTTGCGGGTCGCTGTACAGGAAAAATATCTGCCCAAAATGGGCCTTGGTGCACCTGAGCAGTTCCATGCGGTCTGCTTTGGGACCGGAGAGCGTCTCTTCATGGCGGTGGACCACGCGCGCGGAATACGGCTCCAGCCGGCAAAGCGCGATAAAGCCGCGTCGCTCCTTTAGAGCGCTGACATGGCCGGGAATGCCGTACTCCTGGAAATAGGGGTAAATGGCAGGCTCATCCTCCGTCACCAGCACGCCCTCTTTGATCCAGCTTTGGAGGTCAAGCACTGCACGCGAGTAAGCGTTGTCCTGCGTACTATCATTCGGCGTCTCGCGCCCGCGGATGATGCGCGCCAGATTGTATGGACTTAATTCGTAGTAGCGGGACTGCATCGCGGGTGAGATTTTGTCATAAGGCTGGGTGACGACGCTGGAAAGATCACTGATCTTTGCAGGGTTGTAATGCAAAGCGTGAAACGGACGTATCTCCGCCATGGGATTTTCTCAGTTCCTTCTTGGCTTCAGCCTTTTTGGTATCTCGCTCAAACTCGAGACGCATTCTCTACAAATCATATCATGACGGTTGCTCTGCTCCTGCAATCCCGGCTGCCTCCTTGCATCGCCTTTAGGACATCGCGGAACTGGAGCGAGTGGAATTTGTCATGATGGGAGGAGTAATTGTAAAAAACGATTTTAAGGCGGGGAGCGCGTTGTGATATTTATACGTACATGGATGGCGGCGTGCAGCCGAAAAACGTAGGATGAGTCGAGGAGATTTTATGAGGATCAAGTTCATGCTTCCGGCGAGCCTCGCGGCTATGCTTAGCGTTGCTCTGTTTGCTCTGGCCGGCCCGCAAAGCACGAGTCCATCGCGGACTTTTGAATTCACCTATAAGGTTCAGCTCACGAATCTCTCGCCTGAAGATCGTACGGTGCGGGTGTGGATTCCGCTGGCGAGCTCAGATGTACATCAGAGGGTGGTGGTGCGCAACGTTTACGGCCCGGTTCCCACACGCATCACGCGAGAGGCGGAGTTTGGCGACCGGATGGTCTACGCCGAGATGCATCATCCGAACTCGGCAACGGCGGAATTTAAGATCGTGTACAAGGTGACGCGGCTGGGATATTCGAAAGGTGATTATGCAAGCCTGAGGCGTTATGACGGTGATCCGGCCAAAATTCCTGCTGCCGTGGCCCGGTTTTTGCGGCCAGACCGGCTGGTGCCGACCGACGGCCTGATCCGGCAGATCGCGATGGCAGATACCCGCGGCAAACAGGGTGAGATTGAGAAGGCGTACGCGCTTTACAACTACGTTTTTCACCACATGCGTTATGACAAGGCCGGCACAGGCTGGGGTCATGGAGACGCTTTGTGGGCCTGCGATTCCCACCACGGCAATTGCACGGACTTTCATTCACTCTTCATGGCGCTCGCGCGATCTTCAGGAATTCCGGCGCGCTTCGTGATCGGCTTTCAAATTCCCGCCGGTTCACAGGGAGGACCGATTCCGGGCTACCACTGCTGGGTGGAATTTTACGCGCCAGGAGCGGGCTGGGTTCCAGCGGATATCTCCGAAGCGTGGCTCGACCAATCGAAGCATGACTTTTTCTTTGGCAGCTTGGACGCGGACCGCGTCCGGTTTTCCACCGGCCGCGATCTAACGCTGTCTCCTAAACAGGGCGGTCCGCCAGTGAACTACTTTGTTTACCCATACGCCGAAGTGAACGGAAAGCCCTACAGTTCGATTAAGAATCAGTTCAGCTTCCACGACCTTCAGCCGGTGCGCATGGCCGCGGCGGCTCATTAGGCGGCAGACGGCAGGGATAGGTCAAAAAAATACGCGCAGGGCGAAGAATGAAGCCCTGCGCGTGGGGAAGGAGGATGAGATCAAATTGCTGTCTGCCTGGGGATTCACCCACAGGCGATCGCCATCAAAATATCGAGGTCCGGGGCGCGGCCTGCCGTTCGGCCACCATAAACGCGGGAGGCAGGCTTGAGGCGGCTGGCTGAAGCATTCTTTTCACTTTATTGCGGAGGCGAGCCAGAGCCGCACTGTGGATTTGGGAGACACGAGATTCATCGATGCCCATCTTTTCACCGATCTGCTTCATCGTCATCTCGCCTTCGTAGTACAGCGCAATCACCGTACGGTCTCGTTCGGGCAGCGATGCTGCGGCGCGGCTCAGGATTTCCCGCTGCTCGCCGCGATAGCACAGATCGAACGGGTTTTCGTCGCCGCTGGCCGGAAGATTATCTTCATGCACGACGTTTACTTCCGGCATCTGCGTGGGTCTCATCCATTCCACGCCCATGCTGTTCAGCTCTTGCACGGTCCGATACCATTTTTTTAGACTGACGCCGAGCGCGCGCGCCATCTCTTCGTCAGTAATCGAGCGGCCCAGCTGAACTTGTAGTTGCTGATAGAGGTTCTCGGCCTGCTTGTTCTTCCGGCGCATGTCCCGTGAAGCCGGATCCATTTCTCTCAAGCTGTCCAGGATGGCGCCACGAATCCGGTGGCGCGCATAAGTTTCAATCTTGACGTGCTTGCGCGCATCGAACTTCCGCACCGCGTGCAAAAGTCCTATGACTCCGGCGCCGGCCAGTTCCTCCAGTTCGACGTGTTGCGGCAAGCGCTCTCGCATTTCGTAGGCCACGCGCTTTACCAGGGGCAAGAGTTTCACCGTCAGCTCGTCTCGCTCTGGATAGCTCTGGGCGGCCGCAGCGCGCCGCCGCCGCAAACGATCATCATGAGCCGCGGGCTTTGGACCCTTCGCGCGCCGTGAAGAGGATCGCCTGGACGGCAGTGTGGAACGTTTGTCTGGCGTTTGTCTGGAAACGGTGTTGTTGAATGTGGCCATGATGACCCCTCGCTTCTGGATTTGAGTGCGTCCTAAGGACCCACTCACGCTCGCTAGTCTCTCGAGGTTCCAAATCGTTTCATTGCCCGGATGGTCACACGACCGCTGGAGCGCAAAGCATCAATTCAGCGCCCAAGAGCCGCTGTTTTTTTGTCCTCGAATTACCGCCGCACGCCCTTAACTAAAGCACGTGGTATGCCAGCTTGGAGAGCCTTGTGGCGGGAGGGACGATTCGTGCGTCAAACAGACCCGGAAATCCGCCGGCCGAGGCGCAGGACGTGGCTAACGATAGCGGTACGGCGGGAAGGATGAAGCCTGTCTTGATAGAACCCTCCCCCGCGGCCAATCGGATTCAATAGCGGGATCAATGAGTTACGCTGGGGTTCAACCTTCGGAATAAAGGCCGGCTCGGTGTTTGCCTGCGATAGCCTCGTGCGACCTCACTAGACTGCTTTGAACCAAGCGCCGTTTTCTAAAAAAATTCTTATGCTGCTGGAGCCGTGATTCGGCGCCGTTTCAGGCCGCAAAAACCAGTCAGGGAGTTCCGGATTGGGAATCGGAGTCCCGGATTGGAATGAGTGATCCCGCCAGAAACAACGGAAAGGTCATAGCGCGAGCCTGTCCGCACAACCCTTCTGCTCTCTCTGAAGCCTGCGCTCAAGTGAATACTCCGAACCGCCGATAGGACCATTTGAACAGCAACGAGAGGCCATTCAGATGCGTAGAAGGGACGTTATGAAGCTGGCTGGACTAGAAGGTGAGTGCGCTGCGGCTAATTGACCGTGGCTGATTTCCTCAGCTTGGCGGTGCATAGATGATGATTTGCCCGAAATGCGGTAACGGCAATCCGGAAACAGCGCAGTTTTGCGTTCGCTGTCACATGACACTTCGCTTCACGTGTCCGGCGTGCCAGTATGTTCAGGCTCACGGTGGAACGTGTGACACCTGCGGTGTCGATTTTGTGAAGTATGCGACCCTCCTGCAATTTCAACTGGAGCAAGCGGTCCGCAGCGAACGGGAGCACGCGAAGGCTCGCAGCGAAGCAGTCAAACAAGTGGCGCTGCTGCCTCTGACGGGCGGATGGTCGCTGCTGAAATACGTCAAGTCAGCGTTGAGCGGCGAATAGTCTTTAGGCGACTGCGCTATCTAAGTTGTAGCAGCGTCCGGCGGCTGCCCTAATTGGAGCTGCTCAGGCTGTGCTTACTGGCCACGTAGCGTCTAGCGTTCGCAACTACCTGTGCGGCTTCCGGCAAATCTTCGACGCCTTTCTCCACGAGCGGATCATTCTCCACTGAGAGGCGGTCTGCCTCCCGCTCTCCACCTATGAACCCCGCGATTTCCTCCCGGATATGCAGCTTGATGAAGTTCAGGTTAAGCGCGATGTCCTGAGGAGAAACCACGATCTTTTCTTTTGCGAGATAGTTCTCGAACTCCGTAATCACCGCGTCCCCGGGCTCAAAGCTGGCGGATAGATTCTGGTGCTCTGACAGGTACTGCTTGCCAAAATTGAAGAAAATGTCATGCGCCAGCAGTTTCTGCTGGACCTCATTCAACTTGGGATCCTGAAATTCCACGTCAGGTGTAATCCCGTCGCCTCCGTAGACCTTGCGGCCGCCGTCGGTATAGTGCACCTCGGGGTGGGCGGGAAGCAGCACGTCGTCGTGATTGTAGTAATCCCACAGCGAAACGCCCGAGTAATCTCTTTGAATCAGCCGGCCACTCGGTGTGTAATAGCGAGCCGTGGTCAGCGCAAGGCCGGCGTGATCGCTCAGCGGGTACACCGTCTGAACCAGGCCCTTGCCAAAGCTCGGCTCACCG
The DNA here is from genome assembly GCA_050745645.1 of Terriglobia bacterium. GTDB lineage: Bacteria > Acidobacteriota > Terriglobia > UBA7540 > UBA7540 > RH2-MAG17b. The sequence continues at coordinate 6,517 of JBOGJZ010000379.1, forward strand.
ATGACAAGCGCGCGGTCGTGATCCTGCAGAGCGCCGGTCACGATCTCCGCTGCGCTGGCGGTGTTGCTGTTGATTAGAATAACCATCGGATATTCTTCTGAGTGGTTGCCGTTCACCGCGTAATACCGTTGTTCCCTCGAGTTGCGGCCGTAGTGGTAGACGATGAGCTGATTCTTACGCAGAAAATGATCGGCCACTTCAACCGCCTGCTGCAGCAGGCCGCCAGGATTGTCCCGCAAGTCCAGAATGAGGCCGCGGAGGTGATTCACGTCAGCGCGCCTGAGCGCCGCGGTTAATTCATCGTTGGTGGTCTCGTCAAAGTCCTTGATGTGGATATAGGCGATTCCCGGCCGCAGCATAAACGCCATATCCACGCTGTGCTGCGAAATTTGCGCGCGCGTGATCGTCAATTCAACAGGTTTGGAAGTACCGGCACGGCTCACCGTTACGTGTACCAGCGTTCCTTTGGGGCCTTTAAGCATATTGGCCACCTGACTGATTGACAGCCCTTCGGTGGACTTTCCGTCGACCTTCAGGATGACGTCACCAGGACGGATTCCAGCCCGGCTAGCAGGGGAACCATGAAACGGATAATCCACCACTGTCACCAACTGGTTCGTCTGGTTAAGCCGCTGGCGGATCACCATTCCTACGCCGTAATACTTGCCCTCCTGATCCTCACGGAGCTGGGTGAACGCCTTGGGACTGAAAAAATTGGAGTGCGGGT